>PYCK01000062.1 GCA_009649835.1 Candidatus Methanocomedens sp.
GTTATTTTCTTATTCATTTCTTTTCCTCCAAATTAATTTTATTGGTTATATCTACCCGCTGATGCGGGTCTCTATTAGAGTGACTGTATCGGATGTGCCTCATAAGCCCCCCTCAGGCAGCCTACCAGAGACACTGATCCGCCTGCATCATTGCGAACCCATTGGATTCGACAATTGTCGCAGCCGGTTTCATCACCCTCTTAATCCCGTCATACGGATTATAAGTAATCTATAAGTTATTACCCTTTTAAATCTTTTTTGGTCGGATTTTGCTCAAAACAAGCATTCGGCTCCATCATGACTAACGAAACGGAGTACACATATTGTCGAAGTAATGCCCCGGATTTCACGCTCGGGTTCAATGGACTATTCTAACAGGTACGCTCTTATCATCCAGATAGTCCTTAACATCCCCCACAGAATATTCACCGAAATGGAAAATACTGGCAGCCAGCGCAGCATCTGCATGTCCATCCACAAACGCATCGAACATATGCTCCGGCCCTGCCGCCCCTCCCGAGGCAATCACCGGGATATTGATCGCATCAGATACGGCCCTGGTAATTGGTATGTCATATCCGTCATACGTACCATCCCTGTCCATACTGGTCAGCAAGATCTCACCCGCACCCAGCTCTTCTACCTGCCTGGCCCACTGAAGGGCATCAATACCAGTAGGGGTGCGGCCCCCGTATATCACTACCTCATACCATGCAGGCGTGCCGTCCTCCAGAACGATGATGGTCTTGTCCAGGTCATCTTCAATATCCAGGTTCCGGCGGCAGTCAATCGCTGTTACGATACACTGGGAACCAAATATCTTCGACGATTCACTTATCAGGGCCGGGCGCTTAACTGCTGCCGTATTAATAGATACCTTATCTGCGCCCGAGCGCAGTAAGGACTTGATATCCTTAATCGAATTAATGCCCCCGCCCACGGTCAGCGGGATGAACACCTCATCAGCAGTGCGCTCTATCACATCGATCATAGTGGAACGCCCCTCATGGGATGCAGTAATGTCCAAAAAGACCAGTTCATCAGCTCCCTGGAGGTTATATTCCTTGGCCAGTTCAACCGGGTCGCCTGCCCTGCGCAGGTCTTCGAACTCGATCCCCTTGACCACACAACCGCCAGCCTCGTCAAGGGTAACGTCCAGACACGGTATTATCCGTTTTGTTAGCATCGGTCTTCCTTCACCTTGTTATTCATGCCCGTTTATCTAATCAGGGAAACATATTTTAGAATTAACATACATTCATGAGCACCATACCACATTAAACATGCTACTTTAATATACTGTTATACTATGGAGGATTCAAAATCAATGTCAAATTTCCCTGCTGATAAGCCCGTCCTGGTCACCTGCGGACTGCCGTATGCCAATGGTGAATGCCATATAGGACACCTGCGTACATACATCCCTGCCGACATCTTTGTCAGGTCCCTGCATAAGCAAGGACTGAAAACCATTTTTGTATGCGGTTCAGATACCCACGGCACACCTATAGTCGTCAGTGCCGAACAGGCAAATACCACTCCTGGCAAACTAATTGAGAAATACCACCATCATTTTGACGAAGTATTTAAAAAACTGGGCATCCGGTTCAACTTCTTCGGCACTACAGAAGGGGCTGTGAACCACAACCGTACTAATGATATTGTTAACAGGTTGATCGAGAACAATTATGTATATCCCAAAACGATCGACCTGGCATACTGCAGCCATTGCGAACGATCCCTGCCTGACCGTTATGTGGAAGGTATCTGTCCCTACTGTGAATCACTTGCAAGAGGTGACGAATGCGACCAGGGATGCAACAGGCACCTGGAGCCAGGGGAGATACTGGAACCGATATGCAAGATATGCGGGAACAAGGCAGAATACAGGGAACAGGAACACTTCTTTTTCAGATTATCATCATTCAAGGATTTCCTGCTGGAATACCTTGAAACCCTGGGGGGTACATCCAATGCCCGCAACTATGCCAGGGAATGGGTGAATCAGGAACTCAGGGATTGGTGCATCACACGCAACCTTGAATGGGGCGTGAGGTTCCCGGGCCATGACGAACTGGTAGTATATGTATGGGTAGATGCCCCCATAGGTTATATCTCATTCACAGAAGAGTATTGCAATAATGCCGGATTGGACTGGGAACATATCTGGAAGGGTGATTCCAGTATAATTCACTTCATTGGCCTGGATATAGCATACCATCACTGCATATTCTGGCCGGCAATGTTGAAGGGTGCAGACTATTCACTACCCATGGCGGTAGTGGCCTCGGGCATGGTAAAGATCGATGATAAGACCTTCAGTAAGAGCAGGGGTTATGTGGTCTGGGTGAACGATGACTACCTGGATCACGGATTCCATCCGGACCTGCTGCGCTATTATCTGGCAAGCTACACCTCACACACAAAGGACCTGAACTTCTCATGGAAGGTGTTCCAGGAAAAAGTAAATAATGAACTGGTGGGTTCACTGGGTAATTTCCTTTACCGTACGCTGCATTTTACGCATAAGAACTTTGGTGAGGTGCCTAAAGGGGTGGTATCTGACCAGGTGCTGGATGAGATACGCAGCACCATCCCAAAAGTGACCGAGGCCATGGAAGAATATGAGTTCAAAAAGGCAATTGATATAATAATGGGTCTATCTGCATACGGTAATACATACTTCCAGTCAAACGAGCCCTGGCACCTGATCAAAAATGACCCGGATGCCTGTGCAGGGGTGGTCAAGGACTGCCTCCAGGTTGCAAAGGCACTGGTACTGCTGTGTGAACCAGTTGTACCAGCTAAGATGAATGAGGCGTGGGGTCACCTTGGTCTGGAAGGCGATGTCAGCCAGATGAGATATGATGAAGGGCTGGTGGAACTTGAATCGGGAAGGCCCCTGCCCAAACCTGCAATCCTGTTCACAAAGATAGATGATAAGAAGATAGACGAGATGGTGGTTATTATGAACAAACGAATAGCCGAAGCAATGGCAAAAGAGGAAAAGGCCGCACCGCAGGCCCCTGTTATTACATTTGAGGAATTCAATACAATGGATATCAGGGTAGGGACCATAGTTTCTGCCGAAGCCATTAAAGGGTCTGATAAATTACTAAAACTCCAGGTTGATATCGGAGAGGACAGCCCCAGACAGGTGGTGGCGGGTATTGCCCTGACACATGTGGCTGATGAACTGGTTGGCAGGCAAATTGTCCTGCTGGCAAATATGAAACCTGCCAAACTGTTCGGCGTGGAATCCAGGGGAATGATACTTGCTGCTGATGAAGACGGGGCAGTGCTGCTGCAGCCCGAAAGGAAAGTGGAAAACGGCACATTGATCAGATAAAAACCATATATGAAAAGAAATGGGGCTTGACGGATCGGAGGGGATGGATACGATGCCGTTTAATGCCCCAATATTAATTATATTAGTAACAAGTTATTCATAATGTTTTCGATTGGTTTTATACAGATCAAAAGATAAATAATAATTATCAAAATTGTATCATTCAAGTAAATATCTTAATATCAAGTAGATATCTTTATATAATGACTCTTAGCATATCGAAATTAGGTGAAATAAATGGAAAATGAATGGAAGATGGACCTTGATATCCCTGACATCGGTTCGCTGATAACATTACTTAGTGCTGCTTTATCTGCAGCCATTATGGGTGTGGGTAATGTTTTATACGTGGTAATAATGGTGACCACAGCATATGAAGCAAAAGGAAAAGAATTCTTACTAAGTTTAATAAACCCTCAGGCAAACCTGACATTCGAAGCACAATTTGTCCTGATTGTGGGGACTCTGCTGATAGTATCAGCGATTTTTTTCTTTATTACAATGTTGGTCTCGATCTATGAAACGCATGCGGTCTCAAAAAAAGAAAGGGGTGGCCGCATGAAAATTGTATTTGGGTGTTTTGTATTTTCTATGTTCTTTTTAGTAATAGCGTTACTATATGCGATGTTATTTAGATATTTTATATATTAGTAATGAGGCGATAATAATGGGCAAGATCAGTATTCACGGTAATATCATGGAAGTCCCGAAAGTCGAAGAGGTGGACGAGTCCAAACAGATAATCAAAGCCAGGATCGAGACCAAGACCCACAGGGTATTGTATCCCTTTACAGCCATTGTAGGCCAGGAAAAGATGAAACGTGCCCTGATCCTGAACGCAATAAATCCTTCTATTGGCGGAGTGCTGATAAGGGGCCAGAAGGGGACTGCCAAATCCACTGCGGTCAGGGGTCTGGCTGAGATCCTGCCTGAGATCGAAGTGGTCTCGGGATGTACATATAGCTGCAACCCCCATGACGAGGATAAATTCTGCTGGGAATGCCAGGAACGTAAAAAAGAAGGGACCATCACTACTGAAAAACGTCTCATGAAAGTGGTCGACCTGCCTGTAGGTGCCACAGAGGACCGGGTGGTGGGCAGCCTGGACATAGAAAAGGCTGTTACCGAAGGTCTTAAAGCCTATGAACCAGGCATCCTTGCCGAGGCGAACGGTGGCATCCTGTATGTGGATGAAATAAACCTGCTGGATGATTTTGTAGTGGATGCACTCCTGGATGCGGCGGCCATGGGCGTGAACACCGTGGAGAGGGAAGGGGTAAGTGTAAGCCATCCAGCCAAGTTCATAATTGTCGGGAGCATGAATCCTGAAGAAGGGGAACTGCGGCCCCAGTTGCTGGACAGGATAGCTCTCCAGGTAGAGGTAGTGGGTATCCAGGACCTGGAACAAAGAGTTGAGATCGTAGAGCAGACCAATAGATTTAATGACGAGCCTGATGGTTTCAGGAAAGAGTTCCAGCCGGAACAGGACCGTTTAAATTCCCGGATAGTAAAGGCACAGCAGATGCTTCCAAGGGTGGTCACGACCAGGGACAATCTCCAGACCATAGCCGAGATATGTATAGAATTCAATGTTGATGGACACAGGGCAGATATCATGATCGAGAGGACCGCCCGCACCAATGCGGCATTCGAGGGCAGGGACCGGGTCACTAATGAGGATATTGTGGAAGCTGCCGAGATGGTACTGCCGCACAGGATGAGAAAGCGGCCATTTGAGGAGGAAGAGTTCAGCGTCGAACTGCTGAGACGACTGGTGGAGAAATGAGCGATATCATTGCCGGGAGGTTGCGAAATAACCTGAAAAGGGAATACGGCATTAAAGTGTTCCATATCGGCAACCCCCTTCTGGCGATCAGGATACCGAAAACTGAGATCAATGAGTTCGACAAGGACGATTCTGACTACATCAAAGAACTGCTGGTGGATTTAAGGGACCAGGTCCGCCTGGGCGAAGTGGTGCATGCCTACATTATAGCAGACAAGTCCTATGTAGTGCTGGACCCCTACGATATTTTCTGTGAGGTGTTCGATGATACTCCGATCCCGAAACGTAAGAGACCCGATGCTATTTTAGAGATAGAACCAAAACATGTTACCAAGGTGGACCATCGCACTCCCATATACCGTACGCCCACCTACACGGCCCCGGTACCGAGAACACCAGAGTTAATAGCACCAGTACACAAAGCCCCCAGTGATAAAGAGCCTGAAGTTGTAGAGGAACCTGGAACTGAAGTTAAAGAGATGGGAACTAAATCGGATGAGAAGATCGTAAGAAATATACTCAGCGACTTTGCCAGGAAACGAAAAAAGAAATTGGTCACCGGCCAGATGAAGAGCGGTAGAAGGGCAGAGGTCCTGACCAAAGGGAAGCGGGGCAGGTATGTGAGATCCCGCCTGCCTGACGGCGAAGTTACTGATATTGCAGTGGCCCCCACTATCAGGGCGGCGGCACTGCATGCTGAGAATGGTAAGATCAGGGTCAAAAAGAGCGATTACAGGGAGAAGGTCAGGCGCAGGCGTATTGCCACTCTCATCAATATTGTGATGGATACCAGCGGCAGCATGGATGAAATGGATAAGGTGGATATCACCCGCAGCGTGATAGTGGCGTTGTTAAAGGATGCATACCAGCGCAGGGATAAGGTATCGCTGGTCACGTACAGCGGCCGGAAAGGCGAACTTATACTACCCTTCACGTCGTCTGTTGAACTGGCAAAACGGTATCTTGAAACCATTCCTTTCGGCGGTACTACTCCACTGGCCTCTGGCATCCTGATAGGACTGCACGCCCTGCACAATGAGATCAAGAAGGACCCATCCACTATTCCCATAATGGTTCTGGTAACGGATGGTAAGTCCAACGTGCCCCTGGAAGTGGGCGGCAATATCCGCAGGGAACTGTCCACGGTGCTGCATCATGTGATAAGCGAAGGGATCCATGTGCTTGTTGTGGATATGAGCAGTCACGGTTCCAAACTTGCCAGCGAGATAGCAGAAGAGGTGAACGGCAGATATTACCAGCCCGAACGCCTGAATAAAGAAACACTATATAAGGCCATCAGCGACCAGAGGGATGATGCATCATATTTTACTAATGTGTAGGAAATACATCGTGTAGAAATTTTTGGAGTGAGGAACATGGGTGTGGAATTGGGCGATATCTTTGAAAAACACGAGATCCAGTTAAGTGACCTGGCAGGCAGGGTGGTGGCCATTGATGCTTTCAATACCCTGTACCAGTTCCTGAGTATTATCAGGCAGAGGGACGGTACGCCACTGAAGAATTCCAGGGGTGAGGTGACCTCACATCTATCAGGATTCCTGTACCGCACCACGAACCTTGTGGAAGCCGGCATCAAGCCGGTATTTGTATTCGACGGCAAGCCACCCGAGTTCAAGGCCCGCACCCTTAAGGAGAGGTCGAAGACCAGGGATAAGGCCATGCACCGCTGGAAAGAGGCTGTGGCTGCAGGGGAGGAGGAGGAAGCTTTTGTACATGCCCAGGCTTCGTCACATCTGAGAGAAGGCATGGTTGAAGATGCCAAGACCTTGCTGGGATTTATGGGGATTCCTGTGGTGCAGGCACCCTCTGAGGGTGAGGCCCAGGCTGCCCATATGGCACTGGTGGGAGATGCAGATTTTGCTGCATCCCAGGACTATGATTCACTGCTGTTCGGTGCGCCCAGGGTGGTAAGGAACCTGGCCGTTACTGGAAAACGTAAGCTTCCGCGTAAGAATATCTATATTGATGTGAATCCTGAGATTATTGAACTTGAGGATGGATTGTCTGCCAATGGCATTACCAGGGAGCAGTTGATCGATATTGCTTTGCTTGTGGGTACTGATTACAATCCGGGAATCAAGCGGGTCGGACCAAAAACGGCTATGAAATTGATAAAGGAGCACGGTGGGATTGAGGCGGTGCTGGTTGAGAAGGGGGAGGGGATTGAGAATTTGCAGGTGATCAAGGACTTTTTCCTTTATCCTGATGTTATTTCCGATTATGAGATGTCGTGGAAGTCCCCTAAGGAGTCTGAGATCACTGATTTTCTCTGTAACAGGCATGATTTTTCCGAGGTCCGGGTGAAGGGTGCGGTAGGCAGGTTGGTGGAAGCTTCGGATGCTGGCCAGCAGACCCTTGACCAGTGGTTCTGAAATGCTGCGGGAGAAGTGGTATTTTCAAGGGATTCTGTTGCAAATAGCAAACATGCTTTAATGTCATCTTCGTTTAATCCTTTGTATTCGTCAAGGATATCCTTCACAGAAGCGCCATGTGCTAACCATCCCAGGATATACTGCACCGTAAGTCTTGTTCCCCTGATCACAGGTTTTCCAGTCATAACATTGGGGTCAAGAGTGATGCGTTCAAGCAATTTTTTTGCTTTCATAATTTTTCACCTAATCTATTGTTTTCTCTTTAGTCATATAAAGACCATTGATTGCCTTTGATAAGGTAATTGGAATTCTCCTATCTTGGTAATTCACCACAAAGCACGAAAAGACCACAAAGATAAATTTGTCTGTAAGTTCGACATCCTAAAAACGATCTCAATCCTTTCATTAGTTTAGGGGCCAAATAATATAATGGCCTACAATAGGATAAAGTTGACAAAATCAGGAAATAATAAACAGTCTCCATTAATTTATACAAACGTTTATTAAGAAAAAGTAGCAAATAATATTTGTAGGTTGAGGGAAAATCTGGCAAAGTCAAGCTATCAGGACGAACGATATGGATGACGAAATTGAGAATAAATTGGAAAAATGCATTATCTTATCAGAGATCGAAAATGCATATCGAGCAAAAATTCCTGGTATCGTTGATGCAATCATTGAAAGCTGTTCGAACGAAAAATGTTTTGATCACGTAGATGCAACAGTCATCCCTTCAAAGGATTCTGTTATTGAAATACTCGATATTATTAGGAACATTCTTTATCCTGGTTATTTCGAGGATCAAATAATTGATAGCAATAATCTCCCTTATCACATTGGCGGTAAAGTTACAGATCTCTATGAGAAACTCTCAAAGCAAATAGCTCATAGTATCATCCATGACTGCCATCGTTATGGGCAGGAATGTACAGAATGCATCCAAAGGGGGCAAAAGGAAGCCACTTCATTCTTACAAAAGATCCCGCAGCTGCGTGAAATACTGGCTTCTGACATTCAGACAGCCTATGATGGAGACCCAGCAGCTAAGAGCTATGATGAAATTATTTTCAGTTACCCAGGACTCTTTGCTGTAACTGTCTATAGAGTTGCTCATGAGTTATACGAGCAGAACATACCGATTATTCCAAGAATTATGACTGAGTACGCACATAGCGTTGTAAATATTGACATTCACCCTGGAGCAAAAATCGGTCATAATTTCTTCATAGATCATGGTACGGGTGTGGTCATTGGGGAAACCTGTATAATTGGTAATAATGTCAGAATCTATCAAGGTGTTACCTTAGGTGCGATAAGTTTTCCAAAAGATGAAGAAGGAAACCTTATCCGCGGTACCAAGAGACATCCCACCATAGAAGATGATGTTATCATATATTCAGGCGCAACGATCTTGGGCAGCGATACTGTAATCGGAGCCCGTTGTGTCGTTGGTGGTAATGTTTGGATCATTCAATCAGTAGCTCCTGGTACCACAGTAATGTTAAAGGCACCAGATCTCATTTACAAAGACCATTATACATCGTGATGAATTTTATTAAAGTAAATAACAGATAGCATTTACCTTTATGCCTTAGGGAGGAGATAAACTATGGAAAAAATTTTTGATGGGATCACTCAGACAATCGGTAGAACACCGCTTGTTCGACTCAACAGGGTAACTGAAGGGTGTCAGGCCACGGTGATAGCTAAGTTGGAGTCCTTTAATCCTTTGGGATCTGTAAAAGATCGGATTGCTCTGAGCATGATTGAGGCTGCGGAGGAAGACAATCGTATTAAAGAAGATACGCTTATCATCGAACCAACCTCAGGAAATACTGGTATTGGCTTAGCATGTGTCTGTGCTGCTAAAGGCTATAGGCTAATCCTTACGATGCCTGATACGATGAGTATGGAACGAAGGAAAATCCTGAGACTTTTGGGTGCTGAACTTGTCCTTACACCAGGTGAAAAAGGAATGACTGGTGCAATAGATAAGGCCGAAAAGCTTGCTAAAGAATTGCCTAATTCTTTTATCCCACAACAATTTCGTAATCCAGCCAACCCAGAAGTTCACCGCAAGACTACAGCAGTGGAGATTTGGAACGACACTGATGGTGATGTGGACATCCTGGTTGCCGGTGTTGGGACAGGCGGAACAATCACAGGAGTGGCCGAATTTATAAAAGCTCGTAAACCTCAATTTAAAGCAATCGCAGTAGAACCCAAGGATTCGCCAGTTCTGTCAGGAGGAAAATCTGGACCTCATAAAATTCAGGGTATTGGAGCCGGATTTGTGCCAGAGGCTTTAAATACCGGCATAATTGATGAGATCATTCAAGTGAGTAATGAAGATGCTTTTGAATCTGCAAGGTTTCTTGCTAAAAAAGAAGGCATTTTGGCCGGAATTTCTTCAGGAGCAGCCCTTTGGGCTGCCATAAAGGTAGCTAAAAGACCGGAAAATGCTGGAAAGCTGGTTGTTGTAGTGTTACCAGACACCGGAGAGCGTTATCTGAGCACGCCACTAGCAGATTTCGAAATGGACTGAGTGCATATGCTGCATTCGCCTGTTTTATACCCCACAAATGGTAATGATGATCAATATTTTCCATGCCAGTTGTCCCAGGAATATTTATGGAAAATGTGCAACTATTGAGCCCTGTCCTAATATTGCCTAAAACATTCAGTTTTTTCAGTCAATATCATAATATCACAAACAATGGAGATTCAACATGACACTCAGAAGCGATGAAGTCACAAAAGGATTAGAACGAGCCCCCCACCGCTCCCTGCTAAAAGCCATGGGAATTATCGATAATGAAATGGACCGCCCGTTTATCGGTGTAGTCAATTCCTGGAGCGAATTAATACCAGGCCACATACACCTGGACAAACTGGCAGAATCAGTAAAGGCAGGAATCAGGCTGGCCGGAGGCGTACCATTCGAATTTTCCACCATCGGCATATGTGATGGAATAGCCATGGGCCATGAAGGGATGAAATATTCACTACCCAGCAGGGAACTCATACGCGATACCATAGAGCTAATGGTACAGGCACACAGGTTCGACGGCATGGTTATGATACCCACCTGTGACAAAATAGTGCCCGGTCACCTGATGGCAGCCGGCCGGCTGGACATACCCACAGCAGTGGTCACAGGAGGCCCCATGCTGCCCGGGTTCGTAGACGATGAGGAGCGGGACCTTATATCTGTGTTCGAAGGCGTGGGGGAGCGGCAGAACAATAAGATCACAGATGAGAAACTAAAGGCACTGGAGGATTGCTCATGCAGCGGTGCCGGTTCATGTGCCGGATTATTTACAGCCAATACCATGGCCTGTGTGACAGAAGCACTTGGCATGAGCCTGCCTGGCTGCGGTACCACCCATGCTGTGGATGCAAAGAAGTTCAGGCTGGCCAAAGAGACAGGTATGAAGATAATGGAACTGGTAGAGAAGGACATCACTGCCAGGCAGATAGTAACACCTGAGGCCATCGACAATGCCATCATATTGGATATGGCCATCGGCGGCAGTACCAATACGGCCCTGCACCTGCCAGCCATAGCCCACGAGTTCGGACAAGACCTGCCGCTGGACAGGTTCGATGAGATGAGCCGCACCACACCCCACCTGACCAACCTGAGACCTGGCGGGAACCATTTCCTGCTCGACCTGGAGCGTGCGGGCGGCGTGCCTGCCGTGATGCAGCGACTGGGTGACATGCTGTCCCTTGATGTGCTTACCGTGACAGGTGAGACAATGGCCAGGAACCTGGAAAGCTTCACACCGGTAAACCCCAGGACCAATGCCAGTGTCATCAAGACCCTGGATGACCCAATACATCCCGAAGGCGGGATCGCCATACTCAAAGGCAACCTTGCACCTGATGGTTCGGTCATCAAACAGACTGCGGTCCATCCTGATATGATGGTACATTCCGGGCCTGCCCGGGTGTTCAACAGCGAAGAGGAATCCATGCATGCCATCATGGACAGGCAGATAAAGGCCGGAGATGTGGTGGTCATACGCTACGAAGGACCAAAAGGCGGGCCAGGAATGAGGGAAATGCTCTCACCCACATCTGCCATTGCAGGTATGGGCCTGATCGATTCCGTGGCACTTATCACAGACGGCAGGTTCTCAGGCGGCACACGTGGCCCCTGTATCGGACATGTGACACCCGAGGCTGCACAGGGCGGTCCCATCGCACTGGTGGAGGAAGGCGATACCATCGAGATAGATATCCCTAACCGGCTGCTGGATATAAAGGTGCCAGGTAATGTACTGGAAGAGAGGAAGGCCAGGTGGAAAAATCCGGTAGTAGAAACTAAAAAGAGCTATCTTGCCAGATACCAGCGGTACGTGGGTACTGCATCCCGCGGCAGCATCCTTGAATAGGAGAATATTTTACACAATATTTTCCCCTGTTACGGCTGTCATGATCCACTGGAATGGATATTGATCAAGTCAAAATGGAGCCCGGATGCTGCAAAAGGAAGAAAAAATAACTATCATCCTGATGGTTATGTCACTACTGGTATTGATCATTGTATACTTCGGTTTTATTGCTGATAGTATGGAAACCTCCCAATATTCAGAGCAATCAAGCACAGGCGACCGGGTTGTATTGCATGGTGAGGTCGTCGGAAAAAAAGGGACATTTACCGGTGACCACCTGATACTTACAGTGGATAGTGAAGGCAGCAGGGTCAAGGTCTTTATCCATTGTAACAATGGTGCTGAAAAGGTCGATAACACTATTGATATTGCGGATTCAGTTGAGGTTACAGGTACGTTGGAACAATACCAGGGTGAAAAAGAGATTGTGGTGGAACAACCTGGTGATGTAAAGATACTGGGGTAAATATGCTGGGGCAAATACACTTAATAAAAATACCAGGACAGTGTGTAATTTTCAACTGTGGATAATAGTGTATATTTTCCAATAATGAGTGATAGTGTGCTGTCGCCTGACGCACTAACTCCGGAGTTTCATCCACTGGCCAATACCGTTGTCCACTCCAGTAACCCTCTATGCCAGGCTATATCGCAGGAATATTCCGCATTGGGGTTGTCTTATCGATCATAGATAGACTTTGTCAATAACTCACGCAAGGACCTATACAACACGGTTGTAGCTTATTTGGTTTAAAGATATAAATATCTTGGCCATATGAATAATAATCAGGATGGATTATCGATTCAAATGATATTAAAATATATCATCACTGCAAGCAATAGCAGTACTGCTCCCGTCACCAGCCGAATCTCGACACGCCTTTTTTCCCTCAGGTCATTGACACGTTCAGGGCTAAGACCGAACGCCAGCATGATACCCAGGATAAGCACTGGCAGTATCACACCTAAATTATAGAAACCAAGGTATATGGCCCCGTCAGCGATTTTACCCTGTGTTATCAACATGTCCAGTATGGCAAAATAGACCGCACCCACGCACGGTGCCTTGATTATTGAGAACATTGCACCGGCAAGGAATGAAACCATAACCGTATTCCTGTGCTCAATCCCTTCAACCAGTTGTAAAAATGACCCGGACGTTTTGAAGCTCGACCTGTCATGCACCTTCAGGTAGTACGCATCATAAAAATGCCACAATCCAAGCAGTCCGACCAATACCACCAACAGCAGGGTAATAGTATCCTTGATCTCTGGCTGCTGTTTAATCACACCCAGCAGGCCCATCCCCACTACCATGAACATGACAAATATACCTGCACAAAAGCCACCCACGATCTTCAATAGTTCAGTGCGGTTTCCCTTTGAGGATAGGGTCAATGATGCTAAAAATGCCATTACAGCAAGCAAACATGGATTGAACCCGGCCAGCAGACCCGCCACCAATACAACAGGCAGAGATAGCTCAGGTAATATATTCCCGCCATCTGCAGGCTGGATCGAGTTATTTTCAGGAATATGCGGTGCATTTTCAATCCCTGCAACCAGCAGTTCTTCAAGTCGTTTCTTATCGCCATTATAGTCCGGATATGTTATAGTGACCTGGTGATTGATGACCACGGCAGGGACGGAGGCTATCCCGTACTCACTCACCATGCGGTCATATACTTTCATATCACCATAGTCCGACAATATCTCGTATTTTGAATAGGAGATGTTGTCGTATCCCTGGACAACCTTGTCCACTACAGGTTCGGCTCCGGAGCAACTTAAACAGCCGTCCTCATAGAAATACTCCACTACCACTTCACCGATTACTTCACCGACCACTTCACCAACTACTTCACCGGATTGGCCGCTTGCCGTAATGGGACAAAACAGGACTATTGACAATAATACCAGTACTGTGTAACAATTAATGGCATGCAGTGGAAGCACAGGTCTCTTTTTCATAATTGCTCTCCAGAACCTCGCCAGTGGTCAGGTTTGCTATCTCCCCTGTATAAGGAGATACATAACTCTCTACAACATACAGGGACTTGATGCCAGAACATGCACAGTTGCGCTCCATCATCTCTACTTTCCAGTATGTCTCATCTTCCTGAAGCGCGCTATTGTTAGTCTCGAAACCCTGGACTAACGCGGTTTTATTACCCCTCCATTCGGGCCTACTGAAGTTCTCTGACATGTATTCCACAGCAACAGGGTCTTGTTTTACGATTTCAATCGCCTGTGATGCGTTTACCTTAATTTGAGGTTCACCTTGCAGTTCTGTCAGATCGATACATGCAGAAACTGCAATAATTACACTGATAAGAATAATTACTCCTGTTACGTTTGCAAAAACCTGACGCATCATAATTCAAAGTCACCATAATAATTATTAAACCTTTCCCGCATTTGCTCCCAGGTGGGCAGGTTTGTCTGGCAGCCAACTTTCTCCACCACAAAAGATGCCGTAGCAGACCCCACCCGTCCGCACACCTCCAGGGAAAAGCCCCTGGTATAAGCCACCAGGAATCCTACACGGTAGGCATCGCCCGCTCCAGTGGGGTCCACTGCATCCACCTGCACGGCAGGGATGAACATCCTTTCCCCGTCTGTGTGTATCTCACTGCCGCCTTTGTCAAGTGTGACCACTACCAGCCCGATATCTGCCTCAAGGTCTTCACGTGAGCGCCCTGTCATCCGGGCGAGTCGTTCTATCTCATGGCGGTTGGTGAACAGGATATTGGTATGTTCCAGTATGATATCAAGGCATTCCCTGGAATATACTACCAGGTCCTGTCCCGGATCGAATGAGACAAAGTCAGCGAGCCTGGCAGCCTTTGAATTGAACACAGGATCGGCAGTGGCCAGGTGTACGAATTCCAGGCTGGGCGGTTCAAGTTTCGGGAAATCGCTTGATGCCCCCCAGTAGAAATAGGTTACCTGGTCATGGTCCTCATCTGTAAATATGAATGCTGAAGCCGTTTTTTTGTCAATTATGTTGTACAATAGACTGGTATCCACACCCAGGCGTTCCAGGTGCCGCTGGTAATCAGACCCTTTAAAATCACAACCAACAGGCGAGACCAGCTGGCTTTTTCCTCCAAGGGTGGCAATTCCTGCTGAAATATTTGCTGCACCACCGCCAAAGTAAATGTGGTAACCGTTTATGGGCATTGACGAGTTGGGCTGTGCAAACTGTGTTACATCAAACAGGTGGTCATATGCGGTGTGCCCTATTACGGAAATTGTTTTGTCCAAGAGCAATACCCCTTTATCTCACTCATCTTCATCAGGATTTTCCAGGTCAGTGACCTCTATCACATTGAGTGGAATATTTTTCATTACTTTGCCTATAACAGATTTCGCTATCCTGGCAGCGTGTTCCTCATTCTCTGCATCGAATACACGCATCTCAAGCATCAGTCCCACAAGTGCGGTATTGGCTGTGATGAACACACTATCAAATGGTTCATTACAGGCAGGACAATAAGTGGTGCCGATATCTATTTCAATATATTCAAGCTGGGGATTCAATCGTTTCCCTGCCTCTGCAATGGCTACTCCCATTGCATCATCAACTGTTTCAATGTCCTTTACCAACCAGGCCGCTTCCAATATTACCTTGTAATTCATCAACATACAACAATCAATCCTCACATATTCTTACAACTTTTATCATCTTTATAACCGTTTTATCATTGAAATACTAAATGGCAAACAATTCAGGATTTGTTACAGTAAACACTCCCAATCGAACGCCGGCATCCAGCCATGCATGACCATAACTGAAACATACCAGGGCATTGACCCTGTCTTCACTCTCTACGAAATGGACACCGTCATTGTAATAGGACCTGGCCATGTCAAGATAATCATCAGCTATCTTCTTGAGATATGACCCTTCTCCTACTGTAGTCTTAACGTCCTTCAGTGCCTCTTCCAGCATAACCATATACCGTTTGGTCTTCTCTTCAAGATTCGCAGGTTGAGACTGCATCAACCCAAAATTATCGGGAAATAACGTAAATGTTCTTATTAATCTCCCAGGGGCCTCATCTACATACTAACGTACCCTGTTCTTTGGTTTGGGCAATATACCGTTACCCATTCCCTCGATATCATATTCATCAAGAATCTCCCCTACGATCTCTTCAATGATATCCTCCATGGACAACAGCCCCACCACATTCCGGTTCTCATCAACCACTACTGCTATCTGTATCTTCCTGAACTGGAGTTCCTTGAATACCGAAGCGATCTTGCGGTCACTCCTGACAGTCAATATGGGTCTCAGTATCTCTTCAACATTCATTCTTTCAAGTTCTTCATCGCGGTATTTCAGCAGGTCTTTCGCATATATCATACCTATAATATTGTCAAAATTATCCTTCCAGACAGGAAGCCTTGAATGACCGGACTCATTGATCTTTTCAAGTGCTGTATCAAGGGTTATGGTATTTTCAACCGTCACCATATCTGCCTTATAGGTCATGGCCGTCTTTGCTTTCTCGTCAGTGAACTCGAATACCTTATGGATGTAGTCCTGCTCATGACGCTCGAACACGCCCTCTTCCACACCGACCTTGAGTAAGAGTTTTATCTGGTCTTCTGTAATAAATGGGTTCTTGATCTTTTCCTTTACCCCTAAAATTCTCAGTACTATGCGGGTGATCTGGGTGAAAATAAAGACAACCGGGTATAGTATCCTGGTAAGTAGTTCCAGCAGCCCTGCAATCTTCAGGGAATAGGTATCAGCATGCCTGGTGGCAAATGTCTTTGGGACGATCTCCCCGAATACTAAAATAACCACTGTCATTACACCGGTGGCTATGGCAATACCTATATTACCAAAATAATTCAATGTCAGGGCAGTGACAAGCACTGAAGCAGTCACATTTACGATGTTGTTACCCACAAGAATTGTGGTAATGAACTTCTCAGGATGCTGCAGTTCCTTATGGATGATATTGGCATTCTTATCACCTTTCTCTGCCAGGTGAAGCATCTTAATTCGGTTTGCCGATATAAAAGCGGTCTCGGAAGATGAAAAAAAAGCCGATAGTCCTATCAGTATTATGACTGACAAAATCTCAATTAATGTTATTAGATCAATCACTGCTCTATTAACCCACTTTTATTAACTCTAATTGGTATTTGGTTCGTATATATAAAAATTTTTCTGATAAATAACATAGCGGGGCATGGATTCGAACCATGGATCTACGGGTTATGAGCCCGTCGGGATTTCCTGACTACCCCACCCCGCTTCTGTGGTATTAAATAAGGTAAGGGTAAGGGCTTAGATAAGCGATTATTAGTCATAAAGCCTTCGGTGACTTTTTTGCATGCGGTTCTACGAGTTGCTATCCTATTTTTTGTGTTGCAGGCAGTTGTAATATAGTATAATTTCAACAAAGCCGGGTTAAAATTAAATATTCCTGTTGCGAATATTTAATAATTACTGAGAATATAACTATGTAGGGGTTGAAGATATGAAAACACTCCACCATAAGGACGAATCAAAAGCAGTAAAGCCAATTATTAATAATAATCTTGACTTTATTGCAAGGAATATCATCTATCCGGAACCGCATTCACCCGGTCAGAAGAAGGATGTGAGCCTTAATAAGATCATGACTCATCTTGGAGGGTCACGTGGAGAGATTGACTACCTCTCCTACATATGGAAGAAGAGAACTGAGAGAATGCAGGAAAAATAAGCGAACAAGCCGCCGGTGGGAATTGAACCCACGACCTACTGATTACGAATCAGTCGCTCTGCCAAGCTAAGCCACGGCGGCAAAAAGTTACCGGGCGATTCACGCTAATATCTATTGTATCCATTATCTACTTATCGTTCTTTCGGATGCGCTTTACTTCCACCTCACCTATTGAGGGCACATAACAGGCTTTTAGTCCCAGACGAGAAAAATCCTCATCCGTGAATATTTCCTTCAACTGCATTGAATCCAGTCGATCCTCCTTTTTAAGTTGATTATTAATAGTGCCGAGATAGAATCTCTCCTTAGACCTGGCAATCTTTCCAAGGATATTTAAAAGCCTGGTCTTTTCAATTTTACCAATCTGTAAAACGGGTTCTTGTACCTCATTGTTGTCAGTTTCCACATTCAAGAACCCCTTTGTTTCCAGTGGAACATCCGCATGCTTATAGTCCTTTACCCATTCCGTGATCAGTTGTGCACTTTCCTTGCCAGAACATACCTTCAATTCCCTGTCCATCCATTCCGGCAGATACTCCCGCACCCCCATCCCTCCCTTGCTCGAAAACCTAAAATCACAAAGCACCAGCACTCCATCCTCATCTGCTGCGCGGTGTACCCTTCCCAGTGCCTGCAGTGCCCTGTTCATGGCAGGCAGGGTGTATGCTATGAACATCCCCTGTTTTTTCCCGTACTTGCCTTTGTAATACTCATTCACAGTCTTCTGTATCTCGGTATATGCAGTCAGCGGCAGTCCGACCACCATGGCACCTTTCAGGGCCTCGCCCCGGTAGTCGATCCCTTCACTCATCTTGCCACCGGCCACCGCAAGCAGTACTCCTGGTTTTGTGGCACTCTTAAGCCCGGCCTGGAAAAACCGACCCAGCACTGATGATACTTCCTTCGAGTCCCTGGGTTCAAGATAGATCTGTTTGCCTGCTGCATTTGCAATCATGGTGCAGACATCCATGTACTGGTTCAGTAGATTATATGAAGTGAAGTAGACCACAACATTGCCAGCTACACCTGTAATGAACGCTTCCAGATGCTGCTGTATCTCAGTCACATTATCCCGGTCATCCCTTAGCGAACTCTGTGTGGTGGCCCTGCTTGCTGCCAGTACCAGCCTGTTCTCAGGAGGGAACTGGTTTGGGAGTGTCATTATGGTTGCCCTGCCGTTGTTAGCAAAATAATAAAGCTCATATGCTTCAGGCGGCGAGAATGTACCAGATATCATTACAGTAGCATGGTGCTGCCCCATCACGCTCTCTATCTGCAGGCTGGGGTCAAGGTTGCGTATCTCCAGCGTGGTGGACGTGTAGGTATTGCCCCCCACCTGGCGTTTATCAGTATATTTCAGGGGCACGTAAGCCTCATCGCTCTTTGCAAAGTTCAGCATGAACAAAAAGTCACCTACCTTTTGGAGGTGAATTTCGGATGATTCGGATTCCTTCTCCTTCTGCCTGGCTATCACATCGCCCAGGTTCATCAGTTCAGCCACCATCCTCTCATCCTCACGTACCAGGCTTTCACCAAACACAAAATCCGCGAACATGTGCGGATCGAACCATTCCTCTGATGATGTGCCTTTCTCGTTCATCTTTTCCATGAACTTCATTATCCGGGGCAGTATCTGCTCTGCCACGGCCAGGCTCTGGTTCAGGCCCGCCTTCCTTGCCTTCATCCTTGAGGATTCCACTTCTTTTATGGCTTTTTTAACAGAGAACTGGGGCAGGACATCGCTGTTCACGGAGCGCACAGTATCCCCCAGGTTATGGGCCTCATCTATTAGCAGGATGGTCTTTTCAGGTTCAAGACCCAGCCAGTTGTACATGACATCCCTGTAGGTATCATCGAACACATGGTTGTAGTTCAGGATAACCACATCAGCATCTTCTGCCGATAATGCCATAGCTTCATAGGGACAGATATCACCGCAATGTTCGTCCAGTTCGTCCAGGTAAATAATATTGTCGCCGATGGCCCTGCCAACTTCCTGGGCTTTCCTGGAACTGCGAAACTTAATTTCCCCATCAAAGAAATAAGCTTCTTTGGACAGCAAATAATATGGACAGCAGGAACGCTCCCCCTCCCTCTCATCCATTATCAATTCAAGCAGCGAATCATCCTTTGAAGGGTCATAGACCGTATCCTGCGACCTTCCAGCCAGATGCATATATTCCTGCATCCTTGATTCCAGCAGTTGCCTGGTCATGATCTTTAGTAGATCGCATCCCAGGTAGACGCTGTCCATCTCATCCCTCAACTGGCAGGTCTTTGCCTTGCCTACCAGGTATGCAACCCTTGGACGCTTGTTGGTGTTCTGCCTTATCTTTTTAATCTCGTCAAGATAGATGGAAACCTGGCTTACAGTGCGCAGTACAACTACAATGCGTTGATCATTCCTGGCAGCAAGCAGAGCCGACAAAATACTGGTCTTCCCGCTACCGGTGGGTGCATCCACCATAAATACGCTATGCCCGCCGGTGCGTACTATTTCTGCCGCTGCCTCCAGCATCTCACGCTGGTGTGGCCTGTATTCGGGATAGGGGAACCAGCGGTCAATATCCTGGTCCAAAACTTAACACATCCCAACAAAATTCTCAAGCATCTTTAACCCTAAGTCTCCGCTCTTCTCAGGGTGGAACTGGGTCCCCATCACGTTACCTTCATTATTGACGACAGCAGCGGCAAACTCTATACCGTATTCGGATGATGCCAGTACGTATTCCGGGGCACAGTCTGCATAGTAGGAGTGGACAAAATATGCATAAGTATTGGGTGGTATGTTCCTGAACAACTGGTGGTCACTTTTAATATCAAGGGAGTTCCAGCCCATGTGTGGTATCTTGCCTGCCGATTTTGGAAAGCGAACGACTTCGCCGGGCACAAGGTCAAGGCCGTCGGTCAGACCTCCCTCTTCGGACCGGCTGAGCAGCATCTGCATCCCGAGGCATATCCCAAGCAATGGTTTTCCAGTTCCTGCTACCTCTATCAGGTCGTCCTTGAGCGGGGCCAGGTTGTGCATGGCGTCCTGGAATGCACCCACTCCGGGCAGCACCACGCCGTCTGCCCTGTGCATTGCGGCCGGGTCTGAAGAGATGGTGACGCTTGCCCCGGCATGTTCAAGACCGCGGGTAACGCTGCGAAGGTTGCCCAAGCCGTAATCGATGATCACGATGTCTGTCATGTGATACCAGTAAGGTTTGAGGATAAATAAATGTGAGGATTAGGCAGCAACGACAGCTTATACCCGTAGAAAATAATCGTGTCGAGTGTGCTCAACTGCTGTTGTGCGACCTGGCAACAATAAAGATCCAATACCGGAGTATGGCAAATAGGAGTATGGCAGAGCAGGGTTAGCAGAGCGGAGTATGGCAGCTACCACATATTATAATTAAGGCGGTCGATGATCGATACCGCCTGGTCAGGGTATATTGTATATCCAGCCGTGNGTATCAGNNATCTCACCGTACTGGATGCCGGAGATCTCGTCGAACAGTCTCCTTGCTATTGGTCCTATCTGGCCGTGATTGATATTGATGTTGGTATCCCTGTACTGGATTTCATCAACCGGTGAGATAACGGCTGCGGTACCGGTACCGAATACTTCCTGCAACCGTCCCTCTTTCGAGGACTGGATGAGTTCATCGATCGAGATGCGCCGCTCATTGACTTTCATACCCCAGGATTTTGTCAGGTCCAGTGCAGTATCCCGGGTGACACCGGGCAGGATTGAACCTTCCAGTGGTGGTGTTATTACTTCATCATCTATAACAAAGAAAATGTTCATGGTACCCACTTCGTCGATATATTTATGGTGCTCACCATCGAGCCACAGGACCTGGGTAAAACCTTTTTTCTGTGCGATTTCGGCAGGGAGGAGGCTGGCTGCATAGTTGCCTGCGGTCTTTACATCCCCAACTCCGCCTTTGACTGCCCTTACATATTCCTCAGGCACAAGCAGGCTGACCGGATTGAAGCCTTCTTTGTAGTATGCACCTACCGGGGAGAGGATTATCATGAACCTATATGTAGAGGATGGGTGGACTCCAACGAAATTATCTGTGCCGAAGATAAAAGGACGTATGTATAATGAATGTCCTGTGTCTTTTGGTATCCAGTCCCTTTCCAGTTTTATCAGTTCGGTCATGGCATCGAAGAACATGTCCTCATCGATGGTCGGCATGCACATCCTTTCATTGGACCTGTTCATCCTCTCCAGGTTCTTTTCGGGCCTGAAGATGTTGATGCTGCCATCTCTAACGTGAAAGGCTTTAAGCCCTTCAAATACAGCCTGGGCGTAATGCAGAGTGCACATAGCTGGTTCGAACTCTATCTTGCCGTAGGGTTCGATCCGTTGGTTGATCCATTCCCCGTTTTCATAATCCATACTGAACATATGGTCTGAAAAGACTTCACCGAAACCAAGATTTTCAAAATCAACTGAGTCGATCTTACTGGTTTTGGCCTTTGTTATTTTAATATCAGACATGGTTGATGCCCCTAATTATTTTAAATAAGTGGTGGGTTACCTATTACTGATTAACCTAAATAAAGATAATGGAATGATGGGTTGGAATGTGGGTTGTGATTGACAGGGGTTGAGAGTTAGTATTCTAAGATACGGATTTACACGGATTGATCAATGAAATCCCAACACCAAAATAGATTTGTCCAAATATCTTACAATCCCTGCAATCCAAACATTAAAATACAAAGTCGAACATCAGAAAACATCCTGTAAGCACCATGCAGCACCTAATTTTATTGAGGGCCCATAGCATAGCCAGGTGGTGCGCACGGCTGATAACCGTGAGGTCCGGCGTTCGAATCGCCGTGGGCCCACTTTCTACTCTACTACTCAGGCACAGCTACTCAGGCCAGTAGCAGGCCGCACACGTATGCAGCCCTACTCTAGCCAGTAGCGGGCTGCACACGTATGCAGCCCTTCGGGCTCCATACGTGGACTTGATGTTTTTAGAATCAATAACAAAGATTTATAGTCAATTCGCCGTATTAATTGAGCTATATGAATGAAGAAAAGATCAATATACTCACAATGCCGGGCCTGAGCGTGGACATGGAGACTGTCGGTGGTATGCGGCTTAAGGCATCCGGGGCATTGGGTGCCGCCTGCGGGCCAGCCCTGAAACGAATCAATGAGCGGCTGCGGGATGAAAAGCCGGTCCGGGTAGATGGAAATACGGTGATTGCCTCCACATGGCTGCCGCCTATACCGGGTAAGGTGTTCAACAGGCTGATGCGGGCAGAAGTGAACTGTGCCCTGGGTAAATACGTACCAGAGACCGTGTCTATTGAAATAACCAGGGAGTGCAAATGCAACTGTGAGCACTGCACGGTCAGCGAGGGCGAAGGGGAGATGACAACCGGGCAGATCAAGGCAATGATTGACCAGGCCCTGGACATGGGCGCATTTATCATCACATTTACAGAGGGCGATCCCCTGCTGCGGGACGATATCATCGAACTGGTGGAATATGTGGACAAGGATCGGGCCATCGTCAACCTGTTCACTCCTGGTACAGAGATGACACCTGAAACAGCCGCCAAGCTCAAGGATGCTGGCCTTCATAACCTGCTCATAAGTATTTACAGCACAGACCCGGCCAAACACAACCAGACCCGGCGGCTGGAAGGCGCTTATAATTGGGCAGTGGATGCCATCAGGATGGGGCTGGATGCAGGACTTATGGTCACCATGACCACCCACGTCTCGCCCGAGCGCATGCATGAACTGCCTGGTCTCTATGAACTGGCAGGTGAACTGGGTGTGCACGAGTTCAGCATCTGGGAGAGCGTGGCCAAACGTCCTGGCGACCCTGTAATCTCAGATACGGACAGGCAGGTGTTACTGGATATGCACCACACCCTCAACCAGCCGGGCCCGGGCCCTAAGGTATTCACCAGTTCCTTTTTTGAAGGCGAGATGCTGGGCTGCATGGCTGGCAGGCGCTGGGCTCATATATGCGTGGACGGAGGAGTAAAAGCATGTCCATATATGCCTTTTGAGTTCGGGAATGCGCTGGAAGAGAACGGACTGGGGGCTGCATGGAAAATAATCAGGTCGCTGGAGGATTTCAAGGAGCGCAGGAACCTGTGCATGATGCAGGACCCCAAATTCCTGATCAACCTGGATGCCATCCCTGAAGATTCGAAGTCAGAATACAGCTACAGGGGTATATTGAAATAATCCGGCTGTAAAGCCAGCACCATATTCCTATTTAGGAGGAGTAGGTGCCACCTTGCGTTTGTGGATATTCTTTTCTATTCGCACCATCAGGCCATTTATTGCCGATTCTTCAATCCCGTAGCGGTTGATTAAATATTCTATCGGTTCGTTCATATCCAGTAAGTTCAGGAACACGGTATCGATCTCTTCATATGACATGCCCAGTTCTCCTTCATCGGTCTGGCCCGGCCACAGTCCGGCAGTTGGCGTTTTATCGATAATATGGTGCGGCACTTCCAGATATTTTGCCAGTGCCCTAACCTGTGTTTTATATAGGTTGCCCAAAGGTTCAATATCAACACCGCCGTCACCGTATTTAGTAAAATAACCCAGCAGGAGTTCGGTCCTGTTACCCGTACCCATCACTATCCTGTTCATGATATTAGCATAATAATACAGGGCACACATCCGTATCCTTGCCTTCAGGTTCCCGGTAGCTGCCAGGTCAGACTCTACCAGTTCTGGTATGGAGATGAAGAACGCATTCAATATATCTGCAATCTCTACCACCGAAAATTCAATGTTCAATGTACTTGCAATCTCTGTGGCATCAAGTACATCCTCAGCAGGTGTCAGGTTCCTCTCAGGTATGATCAGGCCCAGTACATTTTCCCTGCCCAGTGCTTTCACTGCAAGGTATGCAGTAACAGTAGAATCAATACCTGAGCTTAGTCCCACTATGCATCCTTTGGTACCTGACTTTTTCACATATGACCTGATAAAATTAGTAATTCTCTTTGTGGTCTCTTCAGGATCAATATCTAACCGGGATGCCATGAAATTAAAATAAATAGCAATCAACATAATACTTACTGTTATTTTGTCCAAAGGCCATCAAAAGATGAAAATCTTGAAGATGTCAATGAGCTTAATGATATATTGTTTAACAATCTGGAACTTATTGATTCATTTATCTCTGAAAACCCGTTTAACTTTGACAGCGAAGAACTTGGTATAATTGAAAGCTGGAAAAATCATATAAAAGACCGGTTTTTGCTTGTTACTCATTTAAAGAAATATTCTGTTTTTATGACCACTGGTAAAGACCAGAAGGTGTATGGTGTTATTGGTATATTTGGGAAGGTAGAGGGTGTTGTGCCTCCATTTATGCCCCAGTTTGTTGAAACCACTCTTCTGCCTTTTAAGGGACAAATTATTTTCTGTGGACTTTTTAGGTTTTATAATATCCGGATTGGAAGTGGCATGAGGGGCGGTATCCAGGCTGAATATCAGAAGGCAAAAAGAAGGTACGGGATAATCACTTCCCTGGATACACCAGTCCGGGAAAAAGAAGATTCTGATGAAGAATTGCTGAAGTTATACGTCAAGAGCAGATCAAATCGGGAAACATATTTGGAAGAAATTGAGGATATCCTGACAAAGAAACCTGAACTTGCGAACATTTATCACAGGGAGATAGGCAAGTCAAATGCAAGAAATATCTCAAAACGACTTTCTGAAATAGGTGTTGCACCTGGATGGTTTGCTATCTTTGAGAATGTTGTAATAGCATCTGGAAAAAGCGAGAAAGAGGTGAGGGCGCAGTTAGCAGATTTACTCCCAAAGGATAAAAGTGAAGGGGTGCATATGTTCAGGTATGGTAAAAAGGCGCGGGGGAAATGACGGGGCAGGCGAGCCGCACAAGTGTGGGTACAGTGTCGCCACAATATCGGGGATTGTGTTTAATGTATAAATTTAATTGGATTGTATGAGAGGGAGCAAGTCATATCATGGATCATAAGGAACTGTTTGACAGGTTGGAAGAACTTGAATGGGAAGATTTTGAAGTGAAAGAGGCGAAGACTTCTATTCCCAAAAGCAGTTTTGAAACGGTCAGTGCATTTTCAAATACAAATGGTGGCTGGCTTGTTTTTGGAGTAAGGCAGACTGGGAAGATCTTTGAGATATCCGGTGTTGAAGATGCTGAAAAGATCGAACAGGATTTTACAACTGTTCTCAGGGGAGATAAATTCAACAACAAAATAAGGGTGAGGAGTGAAAAGTATAACTTTGATGGAAAAGTTGTCCTTGCTTTTTATGTTCCTTCGTCTGAAAATAAGCCTGTATATTTTAATTCAAGGAAAAATACTTTTATCAGGACCGGTAGCGGAGACCAGCGAGCTACTGATGTAGAAATAGATGCAATGTACAGGGATTCTGCTTTTGGTCTTAAGGATCAGGAACTCACAGATTTTGTAATCGATGACCTGGACGAGAAAACGATCTCTGATTATAGGACCTATTTGGAAAATGTTAATCCCGAGCACAGATATACTCAATTGTCAACTGAAGAATTGCTTGAAAAGTTGCAGGTTGTAATCAATGGCAGAATTACAATTGGAGGTCTGCTTGTCTTTGGCAGGGAGGATAACATCAACCGCATGCTTACGGATTTCAGAGTCGATTATCTGGAGATTATGGGCACATCTTATTCGGATGCACCGACTCGCTACAATTACAGGCTGTACGAAGAGGAGAATCTTTTCAGGTTCTATTTTAGCATTATCGAACGCCTGATCAAAAAGATCGATCTGCCTTTTACATTAAGGGCAGACGGCTTAGCAACGGATAGGCAACCCCAGCTTATTGCAATACGGGAGGCACTGGTAAATCTTCTGATACATTCTGATTATTTCAGCCCTATGAAACCGAGGATAAGGGTCTTCCTTGACCGGATCGAGTTTTTAAATCCTGGCAGCCTGCCCAAGGATATTGAATCTATTATGCGGGAAGATTTCACTATGCCAAGAAACCCTATTGTCACAAGGATATTCAGGGTTATAAAACTGGCTGAGAACGCAGGATCGGGTTTTGATAAAATGATCACTGGCTGGAAAGCCTATTATGAGGACGTACCTGTGGTATCGGGTGGTGTTGATTACTA
>PYCK01000063.1 GCA_009649835.1 Candidatus Methanocomedens sp.
GACATGATCCAACAATCCCGCCCAGGATCGTACCTGTAGCCGAAGCCATGACAGCTCTGGTACTTGCCGACCACCTTATTAGAGCGCAATCGTATACACGATCATATTCAAAGTGATCATGAGTTAAAAGTTAGCAGCTATTTCTTGATGTACAGGATTGGATCGTATCCTGTCAATCCGGTTTATCCTGTCTGAAATTTCCATTATCTTGATTTTTTTAGTCATTATTTTACAGCATTTCTTTGTCTCGCTGGCTAAACTCAGGCAGGATATTAATATTCCTCCCCAGTTCTTCAAACACTTCATGTTGGGAACTGACAATGACCACGTGTGCAGGCGGATGTATCTTTGTAAGTTTTTCAATAGCGGCACCCGGATTTGTATTCAGCGAAACTAAAGCTGCTGCATAACACTTATTTCTTAATGGACACTTCATGACCTTTCCAAGTATTTCGTCTGCATAATCCGGTGATATGGATTTTGGTGGTCCTGAAAACACCATCCGTCCATATCTTCTTAAATCAAGTAGCGTAGTATGTACCTTTATAGTACTATCTGCCCGTATTACCGCAAAAGACTTCATTTTTTATTCCACACCGATTAATATATCAGTATTCAATATATTACTATGTGATATTAATACTATGTTAGTGACTTATAAATGAATTGTCATAATATTCCTGATAATTCAAGTCTTTTTGACCTTCTCGGAAATAAAAGTCATAAGGTCAAGGAAATCATCCATTGCGTCAAGTTTTTTCTTCTCCACAAGCACAGTATTTTCTACCATCTCTGACCTGCAATGTCCATTTACAATGACCATGGAATGAGTATTTGTCACTTCAGAGATGCTGCTCATTAACTTTGCCCTTTTCATCATTGTTCCCGAATATTCACTAAAACCCGTGAGAATTTTGGACACATTATCCTGATTAATGTTCTCCCTGTGCTCGAATGAAACAGCACTGAACGGTGCCTGTGATATTGGAATCACTTCAATGCCTAAATTGGATAACATGGATCTTATTATTGTCCCAGGCTCTTTTTCAACCGGATGGCTCCTGGATTTCACATTTGTATTTTTTACATTTAGAAAATCAATAGCAAGGGCAATTCCAGTATTGAACATTTCTTCTATCCTGATCACCATATCCACAGACATGTCCATACCCTCCTCTTCATATTTACTTATGGTACGCCTGGATAAACCAAGTTCTGAAGCCATGGCACCAATTGAAAGTTTTTTATGAATTCGCTGTTCACGCAGCACACTACCATCCACACTCACATACAGCCCCCCAGGTGCTGCATATACCACGGGCGGCAGTTCCTCTATAAAATAATCAAATATAGTATCGATATTAACAGATGGAATACCATATCTATAATATACGACAGTGGGTTCCAGTGTTTGGTCCCTGGTCTTCTCCCCAACCAAAAGCGCAGACCCCTCCAGGTATTCTGCAAGGTACATCATTTCCTGTGCAGTATCCTCTTTTAGACCGTCGATATTGGAAAGTACCTTTATCAATAATAACCGTTCATTTCGCCTTGCAGCGATGTCAAAGCTTCTGGGCCTGATATTGCAGCGTTCTGAAACACCAAATCCGCTTTGTTCCAGTATGCCTATGACCTGGTTTATCAATATCTCTTTATTCATCTTCTTTAAAGTTGTGCATAGTAATACTATATAAAATAAGAGGTTAATTATACATATATTCAGTTAAAATTCTAAAGGTTTGCAGCATGAACGATATCAGGGTGCATCTTATTGTCTCAGGAAGAGTACAGGGAGTGTTTTTCAGGCACAATACTATGAAAAAGGCAGTAGAACTGGGATTAAAAGGTTGGGTAATGAACCTTCCTGATGGGAATGTTGAAGCTGTATTTGAGGGAATTCCTCAACAGGTTCATGAGATGATCCGGTGGTGCCATATGGGACCAACATTTGCAGATGTCAAGAATGTGGAAGAAGAATGGGAAGAGCCCACCGGCGAGTTCAGTTCCTTTGATCTACGCTACAAATGACCTCTTAATTACGATTTTACAGAACACTTTTTATATCTCCTTTAATAATATCAATATGAGGCCTATAACACATGGATAAGCTCATTATCTGCATCGACCGCGACGACGATATCGGATATAAGGCAGGGGCGACCAGTCCGGTTATCGGACGGGAAAAAAACCTTGAAGCTGCAATGAAACTTGGTATGGCCGACCCCGAGGATTCTGATATCAATACCATATACGCTGGTGTGAAACTTTATGATGAACTTGTAGATTTCGGGCTGGACGTAGAACTCGTATCCATAGCAGGGGACCGTGATGTGGGTATGATCTCTGACCAGAAGATATCTAACCAGCTTGACAATATCGTGGCAAAATACGATGTCAAGAACGCCATTCTGGTGTCTGATGGTGCAGAAGACGAATCAGTTATGCCCATTATACAATCCAGGATAAAAGT
The DNA here is from genome assembly GCA_009649835.1 of Candidatus Methanocomedens sp. Classification (GTDB taxonomy): domain Archaea; phylum Halobacteriota; class Methanosarcinia; order Methanosarcinales; family Methanocomedenaceae; genus Methanocomedens_A. The sequence goes on from PYCK01000063.1 coordinate 2,471, forward strand.
GGACGGTGTCCACAGGGTCATCGTCAAACAGAGTGCAAACCTGGAAAGTACATATTACATATTGAAGACCGCTTTCAATGACCCGAAAATATCTCATTCCTTCTTTGTACCGATTGGACTGGCTGCAGTGATATATTCTATCTTCCTCTTTGCAGGCGATCCCAAATACGCATGGGCCGCGATCCTTGGTGCTATCGGTGCTTATATGCTGTTCAGGGGTTTCGGACTTGATGACGTACTGGAAGAATTCAAATCCAATATGAAACAATCCCTGGTCACAGGCAAAATATCCTTTATCACTTATTCCATTGCCTTGATATTGACTGTCATAGGGACAATAATGGGTGTTGCCAGGTTCTGGGAATATTATACCCGGATAGATATTTTCGTTGGTATAATAATACTGCTCATGGTATTCGTGAACATATCCATATGGTGGTATGTAGCGGCAGGGTGGATATCCACTATTGGCAGGATGATCGATCTTCAACGGGAAGGCAATAATTACAAACGCCACTGGTCTTACCTGTTCTTTTTGTTCTCATCAGGATTGCTGTTCTGGGGTGCCAGTACCTTTATACTCTCGGTAAGTAGTTCAGTGGATGAATTTTACATCACACCCGATACCGGCCGCAATCTCCTTGTATTGTCAATTGTCGGTGCCGTCATCATATCATTAATAGGTATCTGGATATCAGCGAGGACATCAAATGCCCAAAGTCAGCAAAAAACAGCATGACATTGATGCCGTTGTAATCGGAGGTGTGGGTTTTAACCCCGATGATTACGATTTCAGGACAATCAAAGTAAACACTCCTTACGGCACGGTAAAGGTAAAAACCGGGAATGTAGCTCACCGAAGCAGGATACTGGAACTTGCACTGATACAGAGGCATGCCAATAATGATACCTCATCAGGTGCAGAACACCTCCCTCCGCACAAGCTCAATTACAGGGCCAATGTATGGGCTGTAAGATCACTTGGTGCCAACAGGGTAATAGCTACCAATTCAGTGGGTACCATGGGCAGCCATCCCCCGGGAAGTTTCCTTGTAGCCGATGATTTTATTGACCTGACACGCTCAAGAGTAAACACATTCTATGATGACAGGACAGTCCATGTTGATATGACCAAACCTTACTGTCCCGAGATAAGTGACTCCCTGCTAAGTTCCCTGGAAAACAACCAGATGGAACCTTTTAAGGGTGTGTATGTCTGCACTGAAGGCCCAAGGTTCGAGACTGCTGCTGAGATACGCATGCTTGGAACTTTCGGGGACGTGGTAGGTATGACAGGACTACCTGAGGTTGTGTTGGCGCGGGAGTTGGGGTTGTGCTATGCATCATTGTGTATTATAACCAATCAGGCATGCGGACTTGCCGGAAATAAGCTGACTGCCGATGAGGTCGTGGAAATGCTGGAAATGAAAAAAGAAACACTTCGCGCCATCCTGCTGGATGCAATTATATCGTTACCGGCCCACAGCAATTGCGGCTGTAAGGACGCCATCAAAGGGGCTACTATCTGATCCCGGGGTTAGTATCTGATCCAGGGCTACTATCTGATCCACTATGCCGGATTGTCGTGTTTTTCGATAGCCTCTTCCATAGTCATTTCACCTTTTGCAACTTTTCGGGCCAGGTCCCTGGGTATGGAGGTTTTACCATTGGAATGTTCACGGCTGTATTCCTGGATTCGCTTGATCTCACCCATCGAGGGCTCAATTTCCTGCTTTGTGGCCCTGGTCCCCTTAAGCCTGGCAATGTTGATAGCTGCAATGATGTCTGACATTTCAAAACTGTGGATTCCACGACCCATGGATGGCGATGTGCCAGTCTCATCCACCACTTCTACATTGGCTCCCATATCCAGGATTGAATTGATCAACCAGGTCCTTACAAGTCTTGCCCCGTTCCCGATCCTGATAACAATGTCCTTACCAGGATAATTTTCCAGTATCTGCCGCACCAGTCCGGGCACATCACGGGCCGGTACATGATATACTTCGCTTACCTGGCCGTCTTCCAGTACTGCAACTCCCGGGTTCTTACCTGGATCTATCCCGATGACAACCTGGTTGATATCGTTTTTGCCATTTAATAATTTTAAAGCAGCATTGATGGTTGATACAGGGTCATTGTTGAATGTCACTATCCGCTCAGGGTCAAAATCAATCTTTGACGATTCTTCAGGGGATGTGATAACCGTGCCTACAATAGGTGGTATCGGGTCATTGAAAGATAGTATATGGACATGAATACCACGGGTTTTGGTGACTTCCAGTATGGACTGGAACAGGGTAAAATCATCAGTGATAAGAGCAATTTGTTTTGTCCTGATATACCCTCCCGATCATTGTCCAAAAATTAGTCCGGACGTATATAAATATAATTGTGGATTAACGATACCAGGATATCTTTTCCCGGGATGTGCAATATCTTATTTTCCGGATTTCTTTGCCAGTTCCTCTACCACATCATTTGGTAGTGCCTTTGCAAGATTTAATTTGGTTACGCACCTGGTTGGAATATCTCTTTTCTTTGCTTCTTCACGCAATGACTTGGCATCGATTTTCTTAACAAGTTCCTCAATCTCCATGTAAATAACACCTCCATTCCAATATGAATTCTATTCTATTCCAATACTAATGAATGTTATTGTGTCAGGTCAGCCTTAGTAAAATTATACTCATTGGTAATATTTACGCTAAAGGGCAGGTCACCGTAATGTGCTTTAAGTATCAGTTCACCCAGCTCTTCTTCCATTATCTTGCTTATCCCAATAATGGATGTGGTTGGCCTGGGATTCACATCTATCACCCATGGCTTATCAGCAAGCACAATATCCACTCCAACATATCCCCTGCACCCCAGCGCTTCTGCACTACGCTGCGCTGCTAAGAATAATTCCTGGTTCCTGCCTGTATCTACCCCGACCGTGCCCCCGTTGTACTGTATCTCGCTGCCAATACTGATATTTTGCCGGTTAACTGTCAGCGGCAGGGTAAGGGGAGACTGGGACTGAGACCGGGACAGGGAATCATCTCCCACCACCAGGCTGGCGCTCAGATGCTCCCCCTCTATATACCTGGTTGCTACAAAACCTTCGGGTATCATGGTGGCACAGGAATACCTGGTAAGGGTGGTATCTTCTGAAGCACATCCCCATCTGGGTTTGAGTACCACCTTCTCGCCAAGGGAAAATACATTCGGCTCACCGGATACAGTTGTGGCAGGGACTTTTATTCCTTCATTTTCCAGTATCCTGGTACACTTTAGTTTATCTGCACACAACCTGATAGAACCTGACGGGCACCCAAGGTTCACGGTATTCTCCTCTACCATTTCTGTCAGGTCACCCAGCAGTTCATCAGGTGCCACCACCAGGGCTGCATCACACTGTGCTGATAATTCCTCAACAGACCGATCAAAGTCTTTTGTCTCAACCGCAGTGCCTGCTGGTAGTACCAGGCCGCTGGTCGGGTATACAACATTATGGCCAACGGCCATGAAACTCCTGACAAGTACATCCAGCATTGTCCTGCCTTCCAGCAGTATGGTACCTCCCTCGCCTGCACCCACCGCATACTCGGCTAGCATTATGTCCATTGGGTAAATAATAAGCCTTATTGCATTTTAATATAATTGAGCCAATGGCATTCTTTCAGATGGGTTATTTGGGGTTTTAAAGATGTTATGTGGATTTTGCCAGAGGCTCAATTTCGAAAGCAATTGCTGCACCCCTCACCCCGCCTCCATAATCCTCTCCTGCCCACAATTCGCAGCACCCGCACACAGGCACCAGTGCTGGAGTGGGTAAAGTGTAGAAAGAAAGCAGGCTGGAATTATTTCATTATTAACCGCGGTTCAAAGCTCACACGAATCCACAGGGACGTCTGGCAATAACTTGCCAAAAGCAACCAAAAAAAGTAGTTCGGAAGGGGAGCCACTCCCTCCCTCTAAATCTCATTCTATACTCAAAACAGCCCGGAATTGATGAACAGTCCAGCGAACAGGATGGCAATCATATTAACCACCTTGATCAGTGCATTCAGCGCCGGACCTGAAGTATCCTTGAACGGGTCGCCCACTGTGTCGCCTACCACAGCAGCCTTGTGAGCTTCAGAGCCCTTGCCGCCGTATGCACCGTCCTCAATGTACTTTTTGGCATTATCCCATGCACCGCCGCCGTTTGACATCATAAGTGCCATCAACAGGCCCACTACAATAATGCCGATAAGCAGACCGGCCAGTGCTTCTTTGCCCAATAGCATTCCAACAGCCAGAGGTACACCGATGGCCATCACGCCCGGGAGTGCCATTTCTCTGATAGCTGCCCTGGTCACGATATCCACACACTTACCGTATTCGGGTTTTGCCGTGCCTTCCATGATACCCGGTATCTCCCTGAACTGACGCCTGACCTCGTTGACCACTTCAAAAGCGGCCTTACCAACCGCTTTCATTGTGACGGCACTGAACAAAAATGGCAGCAGTCCGCCAATGAACAGGCCCACCACCACAAGCGGATTGGAAAGACTTAATAAATGTGGATTTTCCATTAATCCTACTTTATGCGTATAATCTGCAAATAAAGCCATTGCGCCCAATCCGGCAGAACCGATGGCATATCCCTTGGTCACTGCCTTGGTTGTGTTGCCTACACTGTCAAGGGCGTCAGTGATCTTCCTGGTCTTTTCGGGCAGGTTTGCCATCTCAGCGATGCCGCCTGCATTATCCGTAATCGGGCCGTAAGAGTCCAGGGCAACGATTATGCCTGTGGTGGAAAGCATGGCAGCCGCTGCGATTGCGATACTATAGAGACCGATGATTCCCTCTCCTGGAACAAAGCCTCCGCCAACATAGTACGCTCCCAGAATGCCAAAGGCTATCACGAGCACAGGTATGAATGTACTTTCAAGACCTACAGACATACCGGTGATGATATTGGTTCCGGCTCCTGTCTGTGAGGAAGCTGCGATAGATTTCACAGGCCTGTATGAAACAGATGTGTAATACTCAGTGATCACTACCATCAAAACCATAATAATAGTACCGATAAGGGCAGAGTAAAAGAACCGTATATCGCCCATCAGCATATCGGTTATGAAATAGAATGACACAAGGCTGATCACAGCCGCAGCAGCCACACCCTTGTACAGTGCTTTCATAATATTCTGGTCATCACCTATCTTAACAAAGAACACTGCAATGATGGATGCCACGATGGCAGCCGAACCCAGCATCAGCGGGAACAAAATCGCATTTGGGAACTGGTTGATAACAAGACCGCCCAGCAGCATGGCCGCAAGTGCTGTGACCACATAGGTCTCGAACAGGTCGGCACCCATACCGGCGCAGTCGCCTACATTGTCGCCCACGTTATCTGCAATGACACCAGCGTTTCGCGGGTCGTCTTCAGGGATACCTGCCTCGACCTTACCTACCAGGTCCGCACCCACATCAGCTGCCTTGGTAAATATACCGCCGCCAACCCTGGCGAACAGGCTGATTAGGCTGGCCCCGAACCCGAAGCCTATGACCATGTCCACGCTTTCGGGTTTGGCACCGAATAGAATAAAGAAGCCGCTGGTACCCAGCAGTGCCAGGCCAACCACGGCCATACCTGTGACCGCGCCGCCTTTAAAGGCCACGTCCATGGCCCCTTTGAGCCCCTCTTTGGCCTTGTTTGCGGTCCTGACATTTGCCCTGACCGAAACGTTCATGCCGATATATCCGGCCAGTGCCGAACTAACGGCTCCTGCCAAAAACCCTATTGTGGTCTTCATGTTCAAACTGTTTTCTTTTGGCAGTGCTATGAAAATGATAACTGCCAGTATCACTGCCACAATGGCAATGGTCTTGTACTGGCGGTTCAGGTACGCCATTGCACCTTCCTGTATTGCGCCTGCTATCTTTTGCATTTCTGGTGTACCGGGGTCGTTCTTGAGTACGTTCTTAGCGAAAATACCGGCAAATACCAGACTTAATAATCCTGCCAGGGGGGCAAGATATAACAATGTTGATGTATCCATAGAATTTCTCCTTTTTCATAAGTGTTATTAGATATATCCCTCTATTGATTCTGGTTATTTTTAATTATTAAAAATTTTAGCCTTGGCTAAATCCGGCCTTTCAAAGGCTTACATATATTAAAAGATTTACGGATTCCCATTAGTCTGCTATGGTATTATTTGCCGGTGTATCCATAGGCTTAATAGAAAGTCTATCAGGAGTTATGAGGACGGGGCGCTGGAGATCACGAAGCATATGCTGCGAGGACACAATCTGCCCGGATCCTGCCAGCCTGCCGGCAAGCAAATATGTGAACAATATAAAGAAAATATAATTAACCATTAAAACATCCAAGTACTTCGATATTATGGAAAACGACCCTGACCCCATGTACAAATGGCGCGCCATGTTAGTGGTCTCCATTGGAACATTTATGGCTACCCTTGATGCCAGTATCGTAAATCTCGCATTACCTACCCTGAAAGACTATTTCAACACCGATATAGCCACCGTAGAATGGGTAATGCTCTCATACCTGCTGACCGTTACCACCCTGCTGCTAACCCTGGGCCGGCTTTCAGATATGTACGGCCGCAAACCCATTTTCTTAGCAGGTCTGTTAATATTTACCCTGGGGTCAGGGCTGTGCAGCCTGTCCGCATCAGCAGGTCAGTTGATTGCGTTTCGTGTAGTGCAGGGGCTGGGTGCCGCCATGTTAATGGCCAACAGTACTGCCATCATCACAGACGTGTTTCCACATACCGAGCGGGGCAAAGCACTGGGATTGGTGGGTACGGTTGTCAGCATCGGTTATATAACAGGCCCGGTCCTGGGTGGTTTTTTAATCGACAGGATGGGTTGGCAAAGTATATTCTACATCAACATTCCAGTTGGTTTGCTTGGAACAGTGTATGCCCTCAAGACCCTAAAATCCGACCAGCTCCATGACGGCCAGAAATTTGATATCCGGGGAGCCTTCCTCATGTTCATGAGCCTTATTTCACTGGTACTTGTAATCACAAAGGGACAGGTACTGGGCTGGGATTCGCCGGCAATAATTGGTATATCCCTACTGTTTGCCGTCTTCTTAGTTGGGTTTCTGATGGTGGAAAAAAGGGCAGACCAGCCCATGGTGGAGCTCTCGCTGTTTCAAAACAGGCCGTTCTCGGCGTCGAATGCCAGCGGTTTTTTGAGCTTCACTGCCATGTTTGCAGTAATCATTCTTATGCCCTTTTACATGGATGAAATACTGGGATACAGTCCTGAGCATATGGGAATGGTGTTTGTAGCTATTCCGCTGGTCATGGCAATGGTGGCACCTGTTAGCGGCTGGATATCTGACAGGACAAATTCATTTCTACTCAGCAGCCTGGGTATGGCTGTTACCTGCATGGCTTTGTTGCTGCTTGGCAACCTGGACCAGGATGCTACCTTTTTTGATATAGTGGTCAGGATGGGAATGATAGGCTTGGGGATGGGGTTGTTCCAGTCACCCAACAACAGCATTGTCATGGGTTCTGTACCAAAAGAAAGGCTCGGGATTGCCGGGGGAATGCTTGCGATGGTCCGCAATCTTGGTATGGTTACAGGTATTGCCATATCAGGGGCCGTGTTAACCAGCGGCATTCAGTCCAACCAGGCTGCGGGATTGGTATATGAAGCGGCCTTCCTTGGCGGTTTTCACGATGCATTCATGGTGGCTGCGGTAATATGCTCGGTTGGGATTATCACTTCACTGATGCGGGGGAAAAGTGGAAAGATAACCTGATGAGTTACATCGATAATTAGTGGTTAGTTCCCTAAAAACGATATACAGGCCTCGGTACTTAATTCCGGGGTATAGGTGACATTTAAGGTATTGAAATTCTAACCCCATTTACGATCCAAATTTACATATTTGCAAAAACCGAATTTTATTCCAACACAAATTTTTCACACCTCAGATTTTTAGAAACATTTATTTAACTTCTCCTCTTTTTAACTGCGGTGATTTATTGGTAAGCGTGAAGCGCACCCTTCTCAGTGTATCAGATAAAACAGGAATAGCAGATTTTGCAAAAGCACTTGCTGACATGGATGTTGAGATAATCTCCACAGGCGGTACAGCCCGTTCCTTGCGTGAAGCAGGTATAAACGTGAGGGATGTCTCTGACATAACTGGTTTTCCAGAAATGATGGACGGCAGGGTAAAGACACTGCATCCCAGGATCCACGGCGGCCTGCTGTGCCTGCGGGATAACAGCGAGCATGTGGCACAGGCACAACAACAGGATATACAATTTATCGACCTGGTAGCTGTCAACCTGTATCCTTTCAGTGAGACGGTAGCAAAGCCAGATGTGAGCCTGGAAGAAGCCATTGAAAATATCGACATTGGCGGGCCAACACTTGTCAGGGCCTCTGCCAAGAACTACAAACATGTGACCATTATCACTGACCCGGATGACTACTCCCACATCATAGCCGAACTCCAGGCAGACGGTGAAGTTTCACTTTCCACAAAGGAAGCACTGGCAGTCAAGGCATTCAGGCATACAGCAGATTACGATGCAGCCATAGACACATACCTGAGCCGTGAACTGGGAGGCGAGGATATCCTGAGGCTCAAGTACACCTCAGGGCAGACATTACGCTACGGTGAGAACTGGCACCAGTGGGCCAAATTCTATAAAGAGCCCGGAGTTGAGGGTGCTGCCCTGTCAAAGGCAGTGCAGCATCACGGCAAGGAGATGTCCTATAATAATTACGTTGATACGGATAATGCAATGCAGACCATACTGGAACTGGGTGATGACCCGGCCGCCTGCGTGGTCAAACACAACAACCCCTGCGGGCTTGCTACAGGTGATACCCTGCACGATGCTCTGTCAGCAGCCTGGGACGGCGACCCCGTATCTGCATTCGGCAGTATCATCTGCATGAACCATACAGTTGACCTGGAAACCGCACAATTTATGAAGGGCAGGTTTGTTGAAGTAGTCTTAGCTCCAGGTTTTGAACCTGGTGCAATGGAGTTCTTGAAGCAGAAAAGCAAGGACCTGCGCATCCTGGAACTGCCAGAGATGCGCCAGGGTATTAAAGTGGAGAGCAAGCTTACCAACATCCTGGGGGGAATGCTCCAGCAATCCAGGAATATCGGCGTGTTCGAGAAATGGGATGTGGTGACTGAACATCCATTCCCTGAATCCAAACTGGGACTGGCAGAGTTCTCAATGGCGGCATGCAAGCGGACCAAATCCAATTCTGTTATTGTGGCATGGGAGTATTCACCCAGGCGGTACATGGTGCTGGGTATGGGTGCGGGGCAGCCCAACAGGGTGGATTCCATCCGGAAACTGGCTGTGACCAAAGCCAGGGAGAATCTTGAGATCATCTATGAAAGGGAAAAGCCGGATGTACCTTTTGAGCAATACCTTAAAAATGTGATGTCTGAAACCGTGCTGTCATCAGATGCCTTCTTCCCGTTTGACGATAGTATTATACATTCTTCAGAACATGATATCAGGTATATCGTGTCACCTGGCGGCAGCATAAGGGACGATGAGGTCATTGCCACTGCGAACCGGCTTGGTGTATCGCTGGCATTCACAGGTATGCGCCATTTCAATCATTGACGTGTGAGGAAAAAGCATGAAAGCTGAAAAAGAAGATATGAAATATTACATTGGAATCGTTGCACTGGCAGCCATCCTGGTTGGGATACTGTTCATTACAAGTATGGAAGGCAGTGCAGTTGTGGAAATGGGTGACATTGTTCAAGTGGATTATACAGGCAAGCTGCCTGACGGCACAGTTTTTGATACATCAGACCCTGAAGTTGCTAAGAGTGCAGGTGACTACCAGGAGGGACGGGCATATGAGCCACTTATGGTGGTAATGGGAACACATAGAGTTATAAAAGGTTTTGAGGACGGACTGTTGGGTATGAAAGTGGGGGAAAGTAGAACACTCACCATAGCACCCGAGAATGGCTACGGCCCCTCGGATCCCACAAAAATAGATGTTGTTCCCCAGCTGGAGGATATATCTGCCACCCAAACATTTGATAGGGAAATTGAGGTTCCCGGAATCCAGTTCAACATGACATTCGGTACTGAAAATGATGTGGGCGATACAGTCAATGTACCTGATAGTCCTATCAATCTGACAATTATTGAAATCGGCGATACTGTCAAACTGTCCTATGATATGGAGGTAGGGGACATGATAGAGGGAGGACAAGCACTGTGGCCGGATGAAGTTATAGAAGTGAACTCAAGTCATATCGTTGTGAGACATAATGTTGAAGTGGGTGATATCATCCAGTTCCCTGACAGACCCTGGAACAGCACCGTACTTGAGGTTACCGAGACCAATATAACCCTGCAGCATAACCTTATTCCTGATACTACTACCTATATCACAATGCAGACCATGTTCGGACCCCAGCAGGTGCCTGTCCAGATACATTTCAATGAGACTGACATAATACTGGACAGTAACCATTTCCTGGCTGGTAAGACTCTGACATTCGAAGTCGAAGTTGTTGCTATTGAGAAGGCAAATACTGAATTGGTAAGTATTGAATAGGCAGATACTGAATATATGTAGGAGCCGGTTTTTTGGCTCCCATCCCTTCTTTTTTTCAAATTACAGTGTAAAACCGATCTACACGCTTGATTAGCCGATATTAAATACGACCAAAACTTTTGCGCTGATACTCATCGCCCTGCGGTATGTTCTTCCCATTCGAGACCATGCCGCCACTGATGGCATGGCTGGGTAATGTCCTGCCCATCACCATGGGTATCAGGGCGCTGGATGCGGTACTGATATACCAGCAGGGGTTCGATGTGCTGGTGGGGCACCTGGTGCCGCTGCTGGGTTACGGCATAGCCGGGCTTGGGCTGGCGTATGTGCTGCTAAGGCGGGAAGTGATGGGGTAAGATTCAAGCGAAGATAAAATATAACGTTAAAGCACACTGATACTATCGATAAATAGGAATAGATCATCTTCACGTGTCAATAGTATGAAAAAACAAAATACCTGGTTTGCGGTTATTCTCATTATTTGTGCATTATTAATTAGTGGCTGCATTGAACAAGAAACTCTTACAAATGTTATGGGCGACCCTGTAGTTAAAAGGGCAGAACCATACATAAGTGAGATCATTTTTGAGGATATGACGTTGCGGGCACAGTCCTCTTCTATAGTAAGTGAATGCCCCTCAGGTGACAAAGAATGCCAGATAAATGAGCTCTATAGATTTGTGATCGATGACTTTTCTTATTACAGTGACCCAAGGAAAGAGGAGTTCATACAGACCCCATATGAAACCCTGGACATACATGGAGGAGATTGTGAAGACCTGACGATCCTGCTCATGTCACTGTTAGAGAACCTGGGGATACAGACATATCTGGTACTCACACCCGACCATGCATACTGTCTGGCATGTGATGTTGACACAGAACATTTACTGGAATATATCGGGGAACCCATTCTCGCCCAGTACTCAAAGGACCTGGGTCAAACCGGCAATATGAATGTAGTTATGGAAAACGGTAACCTCTATATTTTAGAGCAAAAACAACAAACCTTTACTTTACAACCCGGTTACATCTATTATTATGGCGGTGATGGTTCAAAATTCAACTCGCCTATCGAATACATGGATATACAATATGATGTCGCTTCATCCAACCCATTGAATGTGTACGTGGTCCCGTCCAGGACAGATTATGAACTGATGGTGGACCGCCTTTCATATGAACACTATCCTTCATGCCAGAACCTGGAAGTTATATGGACAAGCGACAAGTGTAATGGTTTAACTACACACGGCGGTGTGGTCTTTGAGAACAGGAATAAGAATGAAGCTATTGTTGACTTCGATATAAGGTTTTATTTCTATTACTCTCCTGATGAGTTACTTGAAGACCAGCAAATATCCTACTATGAAATTGATGGGAAAAATTGTGTTGTTCTTGATGCGACGGCTGGAAAATACGGATATCCCGGCTACGATGGTAATCCTGAAGGTGAAAAAATTGCCATTGACCCGTTGACAAAGGAATATTTTTACCTTGAATGAACACCTTAACCTGGATGATACCCTAAACTCGATGATCCCTAACCTGGATAACACCTCAAATCAGAATAACACTTCAAATCAGAATGCATCTAATAAGTTGTGAAGGTCCTGAACAATATGGAAATACGATTTTATAATAAACCGGAAATGGAAAAGCCCAGAATGCTGGTAGGTCTTCCCGGGATGGGAATGGTTGCCAAGAATACTGTTACCTCCTTTATTGAACTCCTGAAACCTGAGATGTTTGCAGATATCTATGTACCGCATCTCTCGCCTTCCCTTGTGTTCTTTGAAAAAGGCCTGGTGGTACCGATGGAAAGGGATGTAAGCCTGTTCAAATTCTATTATTCAAAGGAGCAAAATATCATTCTGTTCGCAGGTGAAATGCAGTTCGGTTCTATTGCAAAGGATAATGAGCTGGCTGAGAAAATTGTTGAAACTGCAAAGCTCTGTGATGTCGATATTATTTATACAGTGATAGCGACACATATACAACGATTTGTTGAAGAGCCAACGGTATTCGGGGTTGCAACTTCCCAGGAACTTCTGGATTATTTAGTAAGTGAGTCTGTAGAAATAGCTGACACCAGTATGCAAATAGGCGGAGTTAACGGCCTGGTTATCGAATATGCACAGCGTATGGGATTAAAAGGAATCGCTCTATTGGCCGAGACTTCTTTTCCCGAGACCCTGGACATAAAAGCATGCTATGCAGGATTAAGAAAAGCTTCTGAGTTGCTTGGAATTGAAATAGACCTGAGCGGAATCGAGAAGGAAGCAAGGAAATTTGATGAAGGATTTAAGAAGTACCTGAAAGAGATCCAGGAAAAAAAGAGTCAAGAGGAAGACCTGAGTTATATCGGCTGAGACATAGAACTGCTGACGGGAAACCCAAATTGATTTATAAAGTGGGGATTATGCGGTACAAAAAAGGACAGAGTATAACTTTTGGTGTTGAAACTCTTTGGACTTTAAGGTGTCGTTGAAAGTTGTTTTTGGGACGGCCTGCGGGATAAGAACTAAATAATATTATCTTGATACTGTTAACAAACATCAGGAGAATAGAACATTATGGCTTTAGACTTTATCACATTAAACGGTTTGGCTATTCTTGTGGTTGCAATTGCCGCATTCATTGCCGTATACTATTTCCTTAAAGTTGCAAAATACCTTATTGTAAATTCCATTGTGGGTTTGATACTACTGTTTATTTCAAACATTGTAATAGGAATGCTCAACATGGGTTTTTCAGTGGATATCAACTGGGTATCAATATTGATCTGCGCTGTTGGAGGAATACCAGGTGTGATAATCGTTATTCTGCTGGGATTCCTTAATGTGCCGCTGGTACCTTTGTGAATCACCGTGCAATAAAATAAAAATTAACAGGGGTGAGCCCCCTGCTCTATACCAATTTCGGCGAATAGAATTTCTTTATTACAGTGTCACATTTTTCACAGGAAATGATCAGCCAGTCACCCACATCATGTTTGTGGAAATGGTCAAAGATCGAGGCACCGCACGTTGGGCAGACATAGTATTCCTTGAAATAGTAATTATAGAACTCCGGCGTTGATTTCAACCATTCCAGTGTATCCAGCATCAGTTCAAAATACCGTTGTTTTGGTCCCTCTGATTGCAGTTCAGAGCGTAAACGCTCATCAATTTGCTTAAACTGTTGCTTGGAATTGCGCTGGATCTTCTTATAGTCTGAAATGTACTGGCTGCTATTTTCAAGATACTTTTGATACCCTTTGTACACATCATTCCCTTTTTTCTGTATGGTCCTGAGGAAATACTCACTCATCAGGTCCTCCAGAAGATCGTGACATGTTGTACAGATATTGTAGTTAGGGAAATGCTTTGTATCCTGGGGTTGATGGCATATCAGACATGTTTCCATATGCATTCCCCCTAAAGCATCTCAATCGGGTTTGTGGCATCCCTTGTGAACATTATCGGGAATATGTTGATCACAGCAAGCAGGTCGCCACGCCTGATATCACCTGACTCAACACCCATAATGTAGGCCGATTCTATAACACGGTCCTGTTCTACAGGAGCCGAACAACCACCTTTGCCGCCCAATTTCAATACAGATGCAAGTGCATGGTGATTGAAGGCACAGGGTATTGCCAGTGTATCTTTCTGGATATTGATCTTTTTGACCTTGATCTTTTCAAACCTGCCTGCACCTATAGTCATATCTTCACCGGCAATTACCATCTCCCATTTAGCTCTCGTGGCCATTGTAAATTCATATGGCGTTGCCTGGACAATCCTTGAATGGATCTTACCTGCTTCTTTTGAAACTATGTTGACATTTTCGGGCATATCTATCACACATCCTTTAATATGGTGTTAATCTATAAATAGATTATCATGTTTAATCATTACATTAATGGAATTGATATTTTACCTTGTTCTGGTAGAATGATTACTACTTCGTGCTACTCATTAAAAAAGGTTATCACAATTCATAAG
>PYCK01000064.1 GCA_009649835.1 Candidatus Methanocomedens sp.
AAGAACACCCTCAAAGGTAGACTTACAGGTAAGATAAAAACAGAAAAATCCACAAAGATACAAGATGGAAGAAGCAGTATAAAAGAGATAGAATGACCCTGAACGAACTAATCACCGGATCGACCCAAAGGCAGCTTGATGCAATACAACACACCCGTGGACCGCTGTTGATACTGGCAGGGGCGGGCACAGGCAAGACCACCACCATTACTACAAAGATAGCCTACATGGTGAAAGAACAGGGTATCGACCCGGGCCAGATACTTGCCCTTACCTTCTCAAGGGAGGCTGCCGGGCACATGAAGGCCAAGGTCGAGCAGCTCCTGGGAGGTCTGGAGGTGCATGTCAGTACATTCCACTCCTTCTGTGCAGAGGTCATCAGGGAGAATGCCGACAAGTGCGGTGTGTCCCCCGAGTTCTCTATCCTGGAGGACGTGGACACTTCCATTATGCTGCACATGAAGTTTGGCATAAATATCAGGGATGCGACACTGTACACTTCATCCATCTCCAAAGCCAAGGACCTGAACATCACCATCGAGAACATGGAGGATTTCCTGCAGGGGCGAAAACAGTTACTCAGGGAAATGGAACCGGATGAGGGAAAATGGGAGCAGCTGTACCATGACAACACCACCCGGCTGAATACCTTCCACCTGCTGGACGATGCAAAAAAGAAGGCATTGAAAGAGGAAAAGAAGGGCTGGATACACTTCAACGAGGAATATACGGAATATGCCAGGTACAGGGATATGGTGCAAACCTGGAAACGGTACGAGACCGGTAAGAAGAAGAGGAATGCACTGGATTATGGCGACCTGAACAAAAAGGCACTGGAATTCCTGCACACATACGGGACCCACGGGGCCACTGACAGGTACAAGTATATCATCATTGACGAGTTCCAGGATACTAACTATGTCCAGTTCGAACTGATCAGACTCCTGGCAGGGAAAGAGAAGAACGTGACAGTGGTGGCAGACCCCAACCAGACCATCTACGCATTCAGGGGTGCCTACACAAATAACATACAGGAGTTTATACGTAACTTTGGTGTCGGGTCTGATGACATTGTTTCCCTTGATGTGAGTTTCCGGTCCACCAATAAGATACTGCGGGTATCCCATGACCTGATACGGCATAACTACGGCCCTGACCAGATGGACCTGCTTATCCAGCTTCATAACTACGATGAAGTTGAGGGGAAAGATGTACACATCGTTGAGACTGCTGACGAGAATGAGGAAGCCAGGTACATTGTGGAACAGGTCGAGACATGCCTGGAACGCGGGGTGGACCTCTCAGACATTGCCGTACTGTACCGGACACATGCGCAGGGGCGCAGGATAAGGCAGGCACTGGAAAGAAGGGGACATGCCGTACGTGTGAAGGATGATACTGATTTTTTAAAGCGCCCCGAGACCAAGACCGCACTTGCCTACCTGTACGTGCTGGATAACCTGGTCAATCCCAGGGCAAGGGGTACAGAAAGCTGGTGGAGGCTGTTCCACTACAACCATGCACTTGATACAGGGGATTCCATCATTATTGGCGAGTACCTTAAAAAGCACTGGGTCTCTTTCCAGGATGCCATCTACAACCATTGCAGTGAACTGGGCTTATCACCGTCAGGACAGCAGGTAGTGACGCAGATGAAACGCCGGATAGATGGGTTGAAAGATAAACTTGTACTGGACGTTTCTGATATTTTAATAGAAATACTGGATGCATCGGGCTTAAGCCGCCAGTTCACCCACGACGATACCAGGGAGAACAGGGAGGCTATGCTGAACCTGAGGAACCTGCATGAAATGGCCCTGAAATTCGAAACCTCACACGGCAGGGAACTGGGCGAGTTTATTGCATACCTTGAGATACTGGATGAGATGGGCAAGAACCCGCCGGCTGCAAGGATACTGGAAGAAGATGCAGTGAATCTCATGACCATCCATTCATCCAAGGGCCTGGAGTTTAATACCGTGTTCGTGACAAATATGGCAAAGGACCGCTTCCCACTGTTCAGGGGCGGTGTTGAGCCATTGATACCTATTGAACTTATAGACCTGTACCGTGACTTGGTTGAACAGGATTTCAGTTCCAGGTCCAAACGGTTGAGTGCCATACGTGAACTGAAACGGGAGATCAAACTTGAAGAAGAGCGAAGGCTGTGCTACGTGGCCATGACCAGGGCAAGGGAACACCTGTACCTTACACTTGGTATCCAGTACGGCCAACGGGAGCGCCATCCATCGGAATTCCTGGTCGACATGGGATATGACAACTGGAGGCTCAAGGACCAGGATGAAGTGGATGTGCCTGATATCACATACCAGCGCGACATCATGGTCAGTTCAAGGGAGGTTATCAGGGACAGTGAACTTGAGCGTATCAAAACCCACAGGAAAAAGCTGGTTATTGAATCCCTTGATTCGGGTTCATTTGAGGAGAGCATGGGGCACCTGCTGGCATACCATGCATTGAGGGATGGTAACGGGGAGGATTATCTTGGTATTATTAATAGTAACTGGGGCGAACTGGACCCTGCCGGACATGTAAAGGAGATACTGGACAGGGACGGGAGTAATGAAGGTATTACCCCTCCTTCTGATGTCACATTTAGTGTTTCGGCAGTGAACACTTATTCGGAATGTCCTAAAAAGTATGAGTTACAGCATATACTGGGCATGCCTACCCGCGATATGGAGAAGAGTGACGGGGCTATGAATATCGGAAGTTTCGTGCATAAGGTCCTGGAGAAAGCTGTACGCCAGAAAGTCTCGACCCGAAAACAGCTTGATGAGATCACTCTTGGCCTGACAAAGGAGGATAAATGGAAATGGGTGGACACGGCAAAAGCAAAACCCTTACTGGATGTGTTCTGGCAGCGCAATAAGGATTCTATTCAAAATAACATGATGGTGGAAAAGAGATTCACTGTACCGCTGGGGGACCACCAGTTCAAGGGTTTCATTGACAGGGTCGACCTGATACCAGGGTCTGATAATAAAGTGGAGATTATTGATTATAAGACCGGGAACGAACCCGGACCTGTTGAAAGGTCAAGACAATTACTTTTATACGCACACGGGTTCGAACATATGTATCCCGGATACAGGGTGCAGAAGTTGACACTGGAGTTACTGGCAAAGGAAAAACCCAGGGTGTATGAACTGGACGGTGAGGAATATACTGCCTCACGGGTGAAACCGCTGGATAATGATGCCCTGTCAGATATGGTAGATGCAGCAGATAAAATACTTCACGATTACCGGTATGGGTTTGACAGGATCGATGATGACTCGGTATGCAAACGCTGCGGGTACAATCTGTACTGCGGATAAGCTTTGCGAAACCTGTGCAAGGTTGCACAAGGTTTTTTAAGTAGCAATGCATCTAAGGGCTGTATCTCTAGTAGACGTACGTTTAGCTGGCGTCCACATCAATGAGATAACCGCGCCCGGAATATGAAGGGCGGCGCCGGGCAAATGCTCCGGGGCTATAGGAAATATGTTCCTATCGGAGGAAACAAATAGATGGCAAAGAAAAAAGAGAATAGCGAACAGGATGAAATTAAACATATAGTGCGTATCGCCAATACTGACCTTGAAGGTAAAAAGAGCGTACAATATTCCCTTACCGGTATCAAGGGCATAAACAGGCGCATAGCACGTATTATTTCTGATAGATCTAATGTTGACCCGACTGCGACAATTGGGTATCTGGAAGATGAAAAGATCGATTCATTGAAAAAGACTATTGAGGAAATTGAATCCATTTTACCCACATGGATGCTCAATCGGCGAAAAGACTTACTGACCGGGGATGACAAGCATATTCTCGCAACAGAGATTCTCCTTACTAAAACGGAAGACCTGAACACCCTGAAAAAGACCAGGTCGTATAGGGGTGTCAGGCACGAGCGCGGTCATAAGGTGAGAGGCCAAAGAACAAGATCCTCAGGCAGGAAAGGACTTACTGTGGGTGTCAAGAGGAAAGCCAAATAGGCGGTGAAATATTATGGGATACCCAGGTAAGAATACAAAATCATATGACACACCCAGACACCCCTGGCAGGCTGCCAGGTTGGCTGAAGAAGTTGGGCATGTAAAGACTTACGGACTCAGGAACAAACGTGAAGTCTGGAAAGCACAGACCTTGCTCAGGAATTATCGACGGTCTGCTATGGAAATGCTGGCAGAGATCACTGAAGGCGAGTTGGCCGGGCATGTTAAGCAGAAATCAGACGATATCCTGACAAAACTCAAGCGGTATGGCATACTGTCCCAGGAAGGCGGCCTTGACGATATACTGGCACTGGATGCCAGGAACTTCCTGGACCGCAGGCTCCAGACACAGGTTTACAGGCAGGGGTTTGCTAATACACTAAGACAATCACGCCAGTTTATCACACACGGTCATATAGCGATAGAGGGGAAGAAAGTCACAGTGCCTGGCTATATGGTGACAAAGGAAGACGAACTGAAGATCGAATACTACCTGAACTCTCCGCTCAAGAGCGAGTCACATGTTCAGCGGCCGGCCCAGATCGTCCAGAAAGAGATCGCCCAGATCGAGGAAGTACAGGAAGATAGAAGACGTGGTCGCGGTCGACGCGGTGGCGGTGGCGGTGCTGGCGGTCGTGGTCGTAGTGGCCCAGGTCGTAGTGGCCCAGGTGGCGCAAATCGCGGTGCAAGTGGTCCTGCCGGCAAAGGCAGTGGAAATCGTAGTACTGGCGGTCCTGCCAGTAAAGCTAGTGGAAATCGTAGTACTGGCGGTCCTGCCAGTAAAGCTAGTGGAAATCGTAGTACTGGCGGTCCTGCCAGTAAAGCTAGTGGAAATCGCAGTACTGGTGGTTCTGCCAGTAAAGCTAGTGGAAATCGCAGTACTGATGTTCCTGCCGGCAAAGATACAAAAACACCCGCTGAAAAATAGTATTTACAGGAGTAAGATATCATGGCAGAAGGAAAATGGGGTATTGCCCATATACAGGCATCATTCAATAATACCATAATCACAATAACCGACCTGACAGGAGCAGAGACCATTGCTAAGATCAGCGGAGGAATGGTCGTTAAGGCGGCCCGCGATGAGAGTTCTCCATATACTGCAATGCAGATGGCTAACCAGCTGTCTGATAAGCTCAGGGATAGGGGTATAATGGGTATTCATGTCAAGGTCCGTGCACCTGGCGGTAATAAACAGAGGAGTCCGGGTCCCGGTGCCCAGGCAGCCATACGGGCATTTGCCAGGGCAGGCATCAGGATCGGCAGGATCGAGGATGTTACGCCAATACCACATGACGGCACCCAATCCAAAGGCGGACGCCGCGGACGGAGAGTTTAAGTGAGGCACACAATGGATATAGATATCATTGAATTATCTGACACAAAAGCCAGGTTCGTGCTTAATGATGTTGAACCTGCTATTGCTAATGGACTGCGAAGGATCATACTGGCTGAAGTCCCCACAATGGCGGTAGATTACGTAAATATCTATGATAATACATCTGTCCTGTTCGATGAGCAGATCGCACTGAGAATGGGACTGATACCACTCATAACCGATCTGGAATCATATGTGCTTCCTGAAGATTGTGACTGTGGTGGCGAAGGGTGTACCAAATGCCAGCTTTCACTTAACTTGAGTGCTGAAGGCCCGAAAATGATATATTCGGGTGATCTGCTATCAAGTGACCCAAAAGTTACTGTGGCTGATGAGAAAATACCGATCATAGACCTGAAAGAACGCCAAACGCTTGTACTGGAAGCTGTTGCAAAGCTCGGGATCGGACGTAAGCATGCGAAATGGCAGGCCGGTGTTGGATGTGGCTATAAGAACATGCCGGATATTACTATTAAGGAAGATTGTGATTCATGCGGAAGGTGCGTGGATGAATGCCCGAGGAATATCCTGGTTATAAATAATGATAAGCTGGAGGTCACTGATCCCCTGAAATGCAATTTGTGCAAACTCTGTATGGGGGTTTGTGATATAAATGCCATTAATGTCAGGGAAGTGCCAAATTCATATATCTTTAATATGGAATCTGATGGTTCATATCCGGTAAAAGAACTGATGATCCAGGGCGCTGACACTATTATCCAGAAGGCAGGACAACTGAAAGAAATACTCTCTGAGATAGAGTAATTCCTCAATGATAATATGGTCATAATGCGGCTGTTGCCGCAGCCGAACCTTACAAGGTTCGATCCAAGTGTGCGTTTCGCTACGCTCAAGCGCACAATTAAAAAACCCTAATGCGGGGGTTGCCCAGCCAGGTCAAAGGCGCAAGGTTGAGGGCCTTGTCTCGTAGGAGTACGCGTGTTCGAATCACGTCCCCCGCATACTCATTTCAATTCCTATATTCTATTTTTTAGATGTTACAAGCAAGAACGCACTAGTGATTCATCAGTAGAAAACAACAGATATTTGCCATGGATGCGTTCGGATGCCGCAATCTGCTGACCCTTGTAACTCCATTCGATACGTAGACCGTTCCCTTTTCTCTTCACATGGCTGCACTACTGCTGCCGCTATTGATTTCTTTTTTTTGAAAAATAGACATAGGATACTCTTATTAATTTTAAAAAACAAATATATTGATCGGAGTGTGCATTGCACATGTACGACCTATCAGAACTTGCCACCGATTCCATTCAACAATGGCTGTCATATGTAGACCCGGTCACATACGACTTTTTAGAGAAATTCGTGCTATCCCTGCTCATAGGTCTGCTCATAGGTATTGAAAGAGAGCGTAGATCAGATTCAGGCGACATCTTTGCCGGGATCAGGACATTTGCCATAGCTTCAACATCAGGAATGATAGCCACATATATCGCAATCCACCAGGGAATGCCGAATATATTGTACCTGACCATGGTGTTCTTTATCATAGTGGCCACGGTCATAATATATATCAAGAACGTGGTGTACCGCCAGGTAGGGATAACAGGCGGTGTAGCCTTATTTTTTGTATTCCTCATGGGGGTGCTGGTTGCTTATGATTATTACCTGTTCGCCATAATGGGGGCAGTGGCTGTAACATTCCTGCTTGTTGAGAAATATACACTAAAGAATTTTGCTGTTAACCTGAACCAGGATGAGATAACCAATGCAGTCCAGTTCTTTATAATAATATTCATACTATTTCCCATAACGCCAAATACCACTATCATGGATGTGATAAATCCCCGCTACATTTTGGGTATTGTGGTTATTGTTGCGTCTATTAGTTTCATTAGTTTCCTTCTTATGAAAAAAACAGGCACCGAGCGGGGCATACATATTTCAGGTCTTATAGGTGGACTGGTCAACAGTGAGGCAACCACTGGTGCACTGGCAGCCCTTGCAAAGAAGAAGCATATCCTGATGAATGTAAGTTACCATGGGATCATCCTATCCAATGCAACCATGTTGATCAGGAATATGGTAATTGCCTTTATCGTGGACCCCTCAGGTCGGGTCTTGATCATGATGCTGCCCCCACAATTGCTGCTTACTGCTGCAAACATAGGAATGGTGGTGAAGGATAAACAAATACACCACATGGAGTATGAGGCACTGGAGATTGAATCTCCCTTTGCCCTTAAACCTGCATTCAAGTTTGCATTTGGGTTCACAGTACTAATAATACTGGCACATTATCTCAATATCTGGTTCGGGAGTGCCGGTGTCTTTGTAGTAGCCCTGGGCGGACTGGTGAGTTCGGCGGCTGTAACCGCATCGGTAGGGGCACTTGCCTTTGGCGGCAATCTGACACCTACCACAGCAGCCCTTGTGGCAGTGCTTGCAAGTATTATCAGTACATCAAATAAAATTATCCTGGTAAGACTGGCTGGTTCAATGGAACTATATGTTAAGGTCAGGCGCAGTTTCCTTGTATTAATGAGTGTGGGGGCAGTTGCGTTCCTGTTATGGATATTAGTTATCTATATTGGTGTGCCCTCTATAAAGTGATAAAAACCGGGTGCGCACCACGCACGAGATTGCCGGGTGTGGGGTCAAAGGTGCCTTCCCTTTACCATTTTCACATTCCTGTAAGACTTTCAGTTTGAATTCTCGTGTATATGTTCGTCTTTGTTTCAGTACACCCAAAAGGTAAAAGTTGCTTAACTACTTGTCCGTTATTTGGGGTGCACTCCAGATACAACTGAAGAACATGGGTCATAACTGGATTATGGAACCGTGCCCTCTGCCACACATCGGGAATAACATATTCCCTGATTAAACCGGGTTAAGGTTTCTAAAACATACGCTCAAGGGCCTGCCTGGCAGGCATTCCCACTTCAATTCCCAGATCAGCCGCAGCCTTAGTAGCCTCCACCACACCGGATGCCAGCACGTCCTCGAAATTCCTGACACCCCTCACTTTTACGGCAACATCGTCCAGTTGTTCTGCCATGGAAATATCCAGGTATCCGCACATTACAAAACCCCTGGGTGCCCTTATGACCAGCAGCGGCGCATGCTCCATATCCATTTTCAGGCCCAGTGCCGTGCCGTTTTCCAGTTCAATGGATTCGACCTGCATATTTCAATCCAGTTTTTTTAGATCTGATGACTGGCAGGCAGGACAGGATAGCTTACTTCCCATACCTTTGAATCTGTTTCCACATGCACTGCATTCATATATTGTCATGGCAGCAGCGCTCAGGTCCACGCTATCGGCAGCGCTTGAATCAACAAAACACATATTATACTGCACCTCATAAGATAGAAATCCGTAATAGGTAATAAGATTTCTGCTGAAACGGCAAACACTGGCAAACACTTATATATCTCTTACAATATCATATGCGGAAAGTACTTATGCCATCTTTAGCCCCGGACAGGGGAAGTCCAGACCTGACAATACTTATACCCTCATCCCTGACAGCAGAAACAAGGGACAGGAGAATAAAGACGTACAAAGTCGGACAGATTGCAAGAGCGGCATCAGTATTCAGGGTCGATAAGATAATCATCTACCGCGACCCGAAATTCGATGACAGCAGGTTTATAGACCTGTTGCTGAGATATGCAGAAACACCACAGTACCTGCGAAAACACCTGTTCCCCTTGCAAGAGGAACTAAAGCATGCAGGGGTGTTACCGCCGCTAAGGACACTGCATCATCCCATCGAATCAAGATCATCGAACCTCAACGAAGGAGAATTCCGGGTTGGGGTAGTGGTCCCAGGACCGCAAAAAAAGAAAAGCGAGAAAAAAGTCGGATCTGACAAAAGCGCATGGGTCGATATCGGAATCGATAGCCCGGTCCGCCTCGAAGCACCTTCAAGGAAAGTGCGAACTGGCGAGCGCGTTAATGTCAGAATCTTTTCGCGAAGACCAATACAAGCAAAGCTGGTAACAAAGGACGAGATCCCCATGTACTGGGGATACCGTACAGCAGTAGAAGACAGCCTGTCAGGGGCGCTGGAAAAGATTTCAGAAGAAGGTGCCCTGATAATCGCCACATCCCGCCAGGGTAAGTTGCTCGACAACACATATCTGGCACAGATCGGTGATCGGACAAAGCAGTCTAATAATACTGCTGTGGTATTTGGCTCACCCAGGCAAGGTATAGAGACTATACTGGCCAATGAGGGTTCCGAACTCTCAGACTTCCATTGTGAAGTGCTCAATACCATACCCGGGCAGGGAACAGCCACAGTAAGGACAGAAGAGGCCGTATGGGCCACGCTGTCTGTGCTGAACCTTGTCAGGTAAGCAATCGATCGTCCCACCACAGCGAATAGGATAATCCTATAACCAGGAGGAAGAGAATGGCAAATTTACACAGACCAAGGCGTGGATCACTGGCCTTCAGCCCGAGGAAAAGGGCAAAGAGCCAGGTACCTACTATGAGATCATGGTCCGAAGGAAACAAAGAGCCCAAGCTGGGCGGTTTTGCCGGATATAAAGTCGGCATGACCCATGTGATCATGATGGACGATAAGCCCAAAAGTCTCACCGAAGGTACGGAAATTTCCGTTCCGGTGACAGTGCTCGAAGTACCTGCAATGAAAATTGCAGCCATCAGGGTATATGGAAAAACAGGACCCTACGGCACAAGAACACTGGGCGAAGCATGGTCCGGTGACCTTGATCCCACGTTAGACAAAAAACTATTCATACCAAAGAAAAACAATCCGGAAAAGGCACTTGAAAGAATCGGGAAACTGGTTGAAGAAGGAAAGGTAGCAAACATCCATTTGATCTCTTATACGCTCCCGTCCCTGATAGCAGGAATCCCTAAAAAGACGCCTGATGTGATGGAGCACAGGATAGTTGGCGGGGATATGGCCACCAGACTTGAATATGCAACATCCTTGATAGGGAAATCAGTAGACGTTTCTGACGTTTTCAATACCGGTGATATGATCGACGTATCTGCCATAACCATAGGCAAGGGTACACAGGGACCTGTGAAACGGTGGGGCATCAACCTGATGAAACATAAACACAGCAGACAGGGCAGTCTCAGACAGATAGGCACCCTTGGGCCATGGAACCCTTCAAGAGTAAGCTGGCGGGTACCACAACTGGGCCAGACCGGTTATCACCAGAGGACAGAGTATAATAAACGTATCATCAAGATCGGTGAGAACAGTGAAGAAGTGACCCCTAATGGCGGATTCCTGAACTACGGAGAAGTAAGCGGGAATTATATGCTATTAAAGGGCAGTGTTCCGGGTCCAAAGAAGCGACTTATCAGGCTCAGACCAGCCATAAGGGGCGATAAACAGCAGATCGGTGCACCCCAGGTATCATATATCAGTATAGAGTCAAAACAGGGGTGAATTAAGATATGAGTAAAGCAAAAATCATGGATATTACAGGAGCCCCTAAAGGCGATATCGAGCTCCCTGCTGTATTTGATGAGATATACAGGCCCGACCTGATCAAGAAAGCTGTACTGGCGGCCCAGGCCAACAGATTACAGGTCTACGGTCCCACACCCTATTCCGGTATGCAGACTTCGGCAGCTAACTGGGGTCCCGGGCGCGGTGTAGCCCGAGTACCCAGGATCAAGACAGGTAACCGTGTGGCCCGTATCACCCAGGCAAGGGGCGGCAGGAAAGCCCACCCTCCCAAGGTTGAGAAAGATTATTCTGAGAAGATCAATAAGAAGGAACGTTACAGGGCCATCAATTCGGCCATTGCAGCCACTGCAAATCCCGAACTGGTCCGCAAAAGGGGACACAGGTTCGATGCTGAGTTGCCCATTGTAGCTGATGATGCGTTCCAGGATATCAAGACAACTAAAGAGGTTGTCGGGTTTATGGAAGCTATCAACGTGTACGATGATGTGATAAGGGCAAAGAACGGCAAGCATATAAGGGCAGGCGGAGGCAAGAGACGCGGACGCAAGTACAAAAAGCCCAAGAGCCTGCTTATTGTAATAGGCGGGGATAACGGCATCAGACGTGCGGCAAGGAACCTATCAGGTGTGGACGTGATCAATGTGAACAGGTTGAATACTGAACTGCTGGCACCAGGTACCCATGCAGGCAGGCTTGTCATCTGGGCAGAATCTGCTATCAAGGTATTAGGGGAGGAGTGACCAATGTCAATAATATTACATCCTTTTGTTACAGAGAAAGCCACATTCCATATCGAGGACGAGAACAAACTGCAGTTCGTGGTTGATATCAATGCTACCAAGGGCCAGATCAAAAGAGAGATCGAGGAACTGTACGATATTCCTGTGCTGTCAGTGAGAACAATGATTACTATGAAAGGGAAGAAAAAGGCTATCGTATCCTTTGAAGGCGATAACACAGCCGGCGAACTTGCATCTAAACTTGGAATATTCTAGGGAAGGTGAAAAGATATGGGAAAGAGAATTATATCACAGAACCGGGGTAAAGGAACACCCACCTATCGGGCACCCTCCCACAAGTTCAAGGCCAAGCTTAAACACATAAAAGTGGACAGGGACGAAACAGTCAAAGGCGAGGTCATTGAGATACTTCACGATACTGCCAGGTCTGCACCTATTGCCAGGGTCAGCCTGGAAAACGAGGAAGAACGCCTGATACTGATACCGGAAGGCATTGCAGTGGGGCAGGAGATCGCATGCGGTATTTCCGCAGAGATCCAGCCAGGTAATACGCTGCCACTGCGAGAGATTCCTGAAGGCATATTGTTGTGCAATATAGAGAACAAACCCGGTGACGGCGGGCAGCTTGCCAGGTCAAGCGGTGTATATGCCGTACTGATTGCCCATGATGTGGGTAAGACCGTGGTGCAGATGCCCAGTGGAGCTATGAAATGGCTGAATCCCGGGTGCAAGGCTACCATTGGAGTCGTGGCAGGCGGAGGCAGGGTCGATAAGCCCTTTGTTAAGGCCGGGAAGAAATATCATAAATTAAAGACAAGAGCAGCAAAGTATCCCAGGGTATCCGGTGTGGCAATGAACGCCATAGACCACCCCTTCGGAGGCGGTGGATGGCAGCATCCGGGAAGACCCAAGACCGTAAGCAGAAGAGCACCGCCAGGCAGGAAGGTCGGGTCCATTGCGGCAAGAAGAACAGGAAAGAGGTGATAAGGTATGGCAAAGAAATCAACCACCAAATTGCCCAAGAGAAAGGGTGAGTTTACCTACAGGGGAAAGACTCTCAGGGATCTGAAAAAGTTGAGCCTGGAAGAGTTTGCGCAACTCCTGCCTGCAAGACAGCGCAGGACCATCAACCGCGGGCTTGGCGATGAACATAAGAAAATATTGAACAAGATCAATGAAGGAGATACCACCATCAAGACACACCTGAGGGATATGATCATCCTTCCTGAGATGGTAGGCCTCAATCTGGAGATACACAACGGGAAGAGTTTCGAGAAGGTCGAGGTCATACCCGAGATGCTGGGACACTACTTTGGTGAATATTCCTTTACCCGCAGGCGGGTTTCACACGGTTCGGCCGGTGTAGGAGCTACCAAGTCCAGCAAGTTCGTACCGCTGAAGTGATGGAGGAAGATCAAATGGCAAGAATTGCTTATTCAGCACAGGCAGACCCTGATACTACATCAAGGGCCATGGGTCATGAACTCCATATTTCACCCAGGCATTCAAGGGAGATATGCAGGGCTATAAAAGGTATGCAGACCGGCCAGGCACGAAAGTACCTTGAGGATGTAACCGTCCTGAAACAGGCGGTTCCGTTCAAGCGGCACAACGACAGTATGGGACACCGCAGAGGTCCCATGGCTGCTGGCAGGTATCCACAAAAGGCTGCAAAGGAGTTTATCAAGTTACTGGTAAATGCCGAAGCCAATGCCGAATATAAGGGCCTGGATTCCGACCATATGAAGATAACACATATCGCTACCAAACAGGGCCGGGTCATAAGAGGCTACAGGCCGCGGGCAAGGGGCAGGTCATCTCCCAAGAATACAGAGACAGTGAATATAGAAATGATAATCCAGGAGGTGCAGTGAACATGGGAATAGAAAGAAAGTTCGTGCAGGACGGGCTGACCAAGGCAAGGATCAATGAATATTTCACCAAGCAGCTTGAACGTGCCGGATACGGTGGAATGGTAATTAACCGTACGCCCATGGGCACCCAGATAACATTATTTGCAGAGAAACCTGGTATGGTCATCGGTAAAGGCGGCAAGACCATACACCGTCTTACCAGTGATATGTCCTATGTCTATAATGTAGATAATCCACAGATCGACGTCCAGGAGATCAAGGTACCTGAACTCAATGCCCAGATGATGGCCAACCGTCTGGCCAATGCACTTGAAAGGGGATGGTACTTCAGGAAAGCGGGCCATAACATGCTTCGCAGAATTATGGATTCGGGAGCATTGGGTTGTGAGATCGTTCTATCTGGAAAGTTCACAGGACCAAGGTCCAAGGTATCCAAGATGGTCGAAGGATATATCAAGCATGCAGGTAAACCGGCTGAAGAACTTGTAGATACGGGTTTTGCCACTGCCGTGAAAAAGCTGGGTACTATCGGATGCCGTGTACGTATTGTACAACCTGGCACTGAACTGCCTGGCAAGTTCTATATGCTTAAAGATGAAAAACCGGCCGCACCAGAGACGCCTGAACCTGAGAAAAAGGCAAAGGAAGGTATCAAAGAGGTACTGGAAAAGGCCCCTGAGGAGCCAGGGATGAAGAATATCAGGCAGGTGGGCAGTGTGTGGGAACACAAACACGATGAACTGGACTGGCATACTATGTCCGTACCCCATCCGGCCCCTGCAGCGGTCCCTGCGACCGAGGTCGCCGAAGAGGAACCGGTAACAGCTGTTGAAGCCAAACCCACAGTTGAAGCTGAATCCACTGTTGAAGTCGAATCCAGTGTAGGAGTAGAATCCACTATTGAAACTGAACCCACTGTTGGAGCAGAACCCACCGTGGAAACAGTTGAAACACCGGTAGTGTCGCCTGATATTGAATTGCCTGAAGGCGAACAGACACGTATCAACGATGGTGTGGAAGAACACAAACACGAAGGTTATGATTACTGGCACCCCAGTTCCAGGACACATAAAAACAAAGGAGATGAAGAGTAATGGCGATCCTGCGAGTGGACGAGATCCGTAACCTGAGCCGGGAAGAGAAACTGGACGAGCTGGAGAAACTTAATGCCGAACTTATCAGGGAACGTGCCATTGCATCATCCGGCGGTGCGCCTGAGAACCCGGGCCGCATCGGTGAGCTGCGAAGGACCATTGCAAGGATCAAGACCATCCAGAAGGAGACCGGCGAATAAGAGGTAATATATGCAGATATCACCCAAAAACCTCATCCATCACGAGTTGATAGGGCTTGAGGTAGAGGTGGTGGATTGCACTAATCCATATCAAACAGGAATTAAAGGAAAGGTGATCGACGAAACCAGGAATATATTGAAGATCGATGTGGGCGGCGGGCATGTTAAAATGGTGCCTAAATCCCATACTGATTTCATATTCACAATACCCGCGGGCAATGGTGGACGTTACCTGCCAGATGCCAGAAAGCGGGTCAAGGTAAAAGGAACTTTACTGCTCTCACAACCTGAAAACCGCATACAGACAAAGTTCAAGAAAAGCTTCAGACGAAGAAAGAATAAATAAATATCATATAATAATGAGGAATATAAGATGACACGAGACATAGGACTGGACATTAATGCTTCTCCTGATGAGGAGTGTAATGATATCAACTGTCCATTCCATGGGACACTGCCAGTAAGAGGTCAGGTTTTTACCGGGTCAGTGGTCAGCAGTAAGATGGATAAGACAGTTGTTGTAAAGAGGACCTTTGAGAAACTGGTCACTAAGTATGAGCGATATGAGAAAAGGCAGTCAAAGATGCATGCCCATAATCCCCCCTGTATCAATGCAAAAGAGGGGGACGTGGTAAAGATCGCTGAATGCAGGCCGCTTAGCAAAACTAAGAAATTCGTAGTGATCGAGGTGGCCAAATGATCGGGATGAAAGCCAAGATACCCCGTGCATTGAATGCCGGTGCCAGGCTGGACTGTGTGGATAATACAGGTGCCAGGCAGGTAGAGATCATTTCCGTGAAAAAGTACAGGGGTGTCAAGAACAGGCATCCAAAAGCAGGAATTGGAGATATGCTGGTGGTCAGTGTAAAAAAAGGCACACCCGAGATGCGTAAGCAGGTACTGAATGCAGTGGTGATAAGGCAGAAAAAGGAATACAGACGTCCGGACGGACTTCGTGTTTCCTTTGAAGATAATGCCGCAGTGATCACTGACCTGGACGGTATCCCAAAAGGTACCGAGATCAAAGGGCCAGTTGCCAGGGAAGTAGCTGAAAGATTCAGCAAGATAGCCACGGCAGCTTCAATTATAGTATGAGGTGTTTATCAATGAAGATCGAATCCAAACAACCGAGAAAACAGCGCAAGGCACGCTATAATGCGTCGCTGCACCAGCGCCAGAAATTGATGAGTGCCCCATTAAGTGCCGAACTTAAGGCCAAGTACAATAAACGCAACCTGCCTGTAAAATTGGATGACACTGTAATGGTCATGCGCGGTGACCATACCGGTACTGAAGGTAAGGTGGAACTGGTGGACTTAAAGAGAGGTACCATTATAGTGGAAGGTGTAAGCGTGGCCAAGGCTGACGGTACCGAGGTACCCAGACCGGTACAACCGTCCAATGTTATGATAACCAAACTTGAACTCGATGACGATATAAGGAAACTTACCCTCAACAGAGGAGGCGAATAAGAGTGAGCAGACATCAGAAGAGAGTGGCAGCACCCAGAAGCTGGCCTATATCCAAAAAGACCAATATTTGGGTGACCAAACCAAACCCGGGCCCTCATTCACTTAAACAGGCCGTCCCGTTGGGTGTGCTTATCAGGGATATATTGAAATTAACAAATAATATGCGAGAGGCAAAGCGTGTCTTGAACGAGGGTAACATACTGGTTGACGGTATTGTAAGAAAGGACCATAAGTTCCCTGTAGGCATCTTTGATGTTATCCAGGCCCCAAAGCTTGGAGTATCTTACAGGATGCTCCTGGACCCCAAGGGTCGATTAAAGCTCAACGAACTGGATGTGGATGAACCAAAGAAACCATGCAAGATACTCGACAAGACCACAGTCAAGGACGGCAAGGTACAGTTGAACCTTCACGACGGGACCAATATCCTTTCCAGTAATGACTATAAAACAAAGGACACGATCATTCTCGATATTCCCGAAAAAAGTGTACATAAACATATCAAGTACGAACCAGGGAACCTGGCTGTAGTCATCGGCGGCACCCATTCAGGGCAGCTTGCCAAGATCAAGGAGATCAAGTCCGTACGCAGCAGCAGGCATAACATGGTAGTGCTGTCAAAGGACGATGGTACACAGTTCGAGACCATTGAGGATTATGTGTTTGTTGTTGGTACTGATAAACCGGAATTCAACCTGGGAGATGAGATCAATGAGTGAGAATAATGTTATGACAATCCCCAGGGTAGATAAGGTCACAGTCCACATAGGCGTGGGCGAGAGCGGGGAGAGGCTCAATAAGGCAGAAGACATTCTTAGTGAGATCACCCAGCAGGGCGTTGTAAGGACAAAAGCCAAAAGAACACTGCAAACCTTTGCCATTAAGAAGAACGAACCTATCGGGTGTAAAGTTACACTAAGGGGCAAACTTGCAGAGAATTTCCTGAAGACCAGTCTTGACATTATTGAGAATTCGTTAAGGGAATCCCAGTTCGATGATACAGGGAACTTCAGTTTCGGGATTGAGGAACATACCGATTATGAAGGAATGAAGTATGACCCTAATATTGGTATTTTTGGCATGGATGTGGCTGTGGCACTGATCAAGCCGGGTTACAGGATAGGCAGGCGAAAGATCGGAAAACGAAAGATGCCAAACAGTCACAGAATGACAAAGCAGAGTGCTGTGGCCTTTATGAATGAGCATTACGGAGTGGAGGTCGTGGCATGAACAATGAAACAGTCGCAGAGATAGAAAACAAGTTCGGCCGAGGGGCCAACCAGTGCCGCAGGTGCGGCCGGAAACAAGGTCTGGTAAGGAAATACGGAATATACCTGTGCAGGCAGTGTTTCAGGGAAATTGCACCTGACATGGGATTTAACAAATATTCGTGAGGTGAATAAAATGGTATTATTAGACCCACTGGCAGACGCACTCTCAACCATAATCAATGCAGAGAGCACAGGTAAACCCGACTGCATCATACATCCTGCATCAAAAGTGATAGGTAATGTATTGAAAGTGATGCAGGATATAGGGTACATTGGCAATTACGAGTTCATAGACGACGGCAAGTCGGGTATGATCAAAGTGGAACTTATTGGAAAGATCAACAAATGTGGAGTCATTAAACCCAGGTCATCTGTTGGGTACCATGACTTTGAAAAATGGGAGAAACGCTACCTTCCGGCCCGTAATTTCGGCACCTTGATACTAACAACGCCCAAAGGGGTGCTGTCCCATAGTGAGGCGAGGTCCCGGGTAGTTGGCGGGCAACTGCTTGCATACGTGTACTGAGGTGTGGAAAATGCCAAAAGATTTGAAAAGGACATTAGACATTCCCGAAGGGGTCACTGTAGTACTGGAAGGCAACACCATTTCAGTCACTGGTCCCAGGGGTTCATCTGTCCGTGAACTTTGGTATCCGGGTATTGTCATAGCGCTGGAGGAAAAACAGGTTACAGTAGACTCGCCTAACCCCAGGAAAAAACAGTCAGCTATGATGGGTACAATTACATCCCATATCAATAATATGATCAAAGGGGTCACTAACGGATATACATACAGGATGAAGATCGTATATTCCCATTTCCCGATCCAGTTGAAAGTGGTAGGGGATCACCTCAGTATCGGGAATTTCCTTGGCGAGAAGAAACCGAGGAAAGCAAAGATACAGGGTGACTCAAAGGTTGAGACCAAAGGTGACGAAGTGATAGTTTCAGGTATAGCTATCGAGGATGTAGGCCAGACTGCAGCCAATATCCAGCAGGCGACCAAGATAAAAAGGTTTGACCCGAGGGTATTCCAGGACGGCATATATGTGGTGGAGAAGACGACAGCGTAGGTGATAGTAATGGAAGAAGAGATAATCAATGAATTCACTTCAATCAAAGGAGTCGGCGAATCCAGGGCAAAGGCCCTGTATGAAGCAGGATATACTTCGGTCGAGGACTTGAACGAGGCCACTACTGAGGAATTGTCCAGGGTTAAGGGTATAACCGACCAGTTAGCTGAGAGGATCAAGAACGAGGTTTCCCAGATATATGAAGATATCGAGGCCGGTGAAGCAGTTGAAGATTCTGCACAAGAAGTAGTCGGTACTGCAAAAGTTGAAGCTGAAGAGGGAGACGAAGAAGGGAAAGAAATCGAAGCCATCCCAACAGCAGAACTTGAACTGGATCCCGAATCCCAGAGACTGTTGAAGGTCAGGAAGAAGCAAAAAGCCAAAAAGCCCAACTTTGTCCAGACTGATCTGCATAAGAAAAAGAGACTTAAGAATACGTGGAGACGGCCCAAAGGACTGCATAACAAGAAACGTCGCCATATCCTTGGCAAGGGTGAGATGGCCAGGGTCGGATACGGAAGTCCAGTAGCAGTTAAGGGGCTTCATCCCTCAGGTTTCCAGGATGTGCTGATGTCCAGGGTACAGGATCTTGATGAACTTGACCCCAGTACCCAGGCAGTTCGCATTGCCAGGACAGTGGGACAGCGCAAGCGCATGGACATTGTTAAAAAGGCCAGGAGCCTGGGACTGAAGATACTGAACCCTCCAACAGAAATGGCTCCGGTAGAAGAGGGGGTGCAGTGAAATGGGTGATCTACGTAACCAGCGAAACATCGCAGCCCATGTACTGGATATAGGTGTCCACAGAGTATGGATGGACCCGGAAGCTGCCGGTGATATTGCAAATGCGATCACACGCCAGGATATCAGGGAACTCATATCAGATGGCGTAATTAAAGCCAAACCTGTGAAGGGTATATCCAGGGGTAGAGCCCGGAAACTGGATATTAAGCGGGCATACGGACACCGCAAGGGTCACGGTTCAAGAAAAGGAGCCAAAGGTGCACGCAATCCAAAGAAAAGGCAGTGGATAAAGAAAATACGCGCATTAAGAAGAAGGCTGCATGAAATGAAAGACGATGGTACGCTGGATAAGTCCACATATAACAGGATGTACCGCAAGGCCAAAGGCGGCGTATACAGGAACGTGGCACACATGGAAGCGCATATCGAATCCCTTGAACACAAGGAGGACTGAGAATGGCAACAGGACCAAGATACAGAGTACCTTTCCGACGCAGAAGAGAGGGTAAGACCGATTATCGTCAGCGTCTTCATCTATTGATTTCAAAACAGCCCAGGATAGTGGCACGCAGTAGCCTGCGCCACATGAAACTCCAACTGGCCACACCAAAGCCTGAGGGGGATAATACCTGGGTTCACGCAGATTCCAGCGAACTTAAAAAATACGGCTATACAGGTAGCACAGGTAATACACCTGCGGCGTACCTTACAGGCCTGCTCTTCGGGTATAAGGCCCAGGCAGCGGGTTATGAGAACGCCATTTTGGATATGGGATTGCAGGTCTCATCCAAAGGATGCCGGGTATATGCTGCATTAAAAGGTGTGGTGGATTCGGGTTTCGAAGTGCCCCATGACCCAGCGATATTCCCAGGGGAATCCAGGATAAAGGGTGAAGAGATCATGGAATACACAGGTACGGATATACCTGCCCAGTTCGAGGAAGCTCTAACAAAGATTAAGAATGAATTCGGGGAGGATTAAACAATGGCATACGATTATGAAACGGAATGGGTTCCAAAGACACGATTGGGACATCTGGTAAAAGAAGGCCAGGTAACGTCAATGGAAGAAGCCCTGTCCTCTGGACTCCCTATAAAGGAACCCCAGTTGGTGGATGCGCTGCTTCCCGAACTTAAAGAAGAAGTCCTGGATATAAATATGGTCCAGAGGATGACTGATTCGGGCAGGCGTGTCAAGTTCAGGGCAGTTGTAGTAGTAGGCAATGAGGATGGTTATATAGGTCTTGGCCAGGGCAAGGATGTCCAGGTGGGACCTGCCATAAGAAAGGCTATAGATTCTGCAAAGATCAATATCTCAGGTATCAGGCGAGGATGCGGTTCCTGGGAGTGCGGATGCGATACAGAGCATACCGTGCCCTTTGAGGTCGTGGGTAAGATGGGCAGTGTAAAGGTCATATTGAAACCCGCACCCAGGGGTCTGGGCCTGGCAGCCGGAAAAACAGCAAAGACTGTTATGCAAATGGCAGGTATCAAGGACGTCTGGACCAGGACAGAAGGGCAGACCAGGACCACCCTGAACTTTGCCAAGGCCACTTATGAAGCATTGAAAAGGACCGCAGTGGTCCGTACAGTGGGGGCAAAGTAATGTTTACCGCAGTGCGGCTAAGAAGTACGGTCAATACCAGGCCAGAGATCAGGGATACCCTGAAGATGCTCAGGCTCAACAGGCTCAATCACTGTGTTGTACTTGAAGAGAATCCACATAACAAGGGCATGATACATAAAGTGAAGGACTATGTGGCATGGGGCAATATTTCCCCACAAGCTTTATCCCAGCTTATACGCAAGCGAGGCGAACTTGAGGGAAATGGCGCACTGGATGATGAGTACGTTAAGGAGAATACTTCCTTTGATGGTATCGATGCACTGGCACAGGCAATCTGCTCGGGTGAAGTATCTATCAAGGATGTCCCGATGCTAAAGCCGGTATTCAGGCTCCACCCGCCCAGGAAGGGACATAAAGGTATCAAGAAAACGGTGCCTGAAGGTGGAGTACTGGGTTATCACGGCGACGATATCAATGCGCTTCTCCACAAGATGAGGTAATACTTATGAAAAAGAACGTAACCAAATTCAGAGGTTCCAGGACGTGCGGAGGCGGCACACATAAGAACCGCCGCGGCGGAGGAAGCCGTGGAGGCCGGGGTAACGCGGGTGGATGCAAACATCATTTCGTGCGCAATTACATGAAAGGCATGGCATATGGTAAGCACGGGTTCAAACGTCCACAAAAGGTCCTTTCAAATAAACCCATTGTGAATGTGGGTGAACTGGACGAACTGGCAGAACAACTGGTGCAGTATGGTGAGGCGCATAAACAAGGCGATATTTATCATATCAACCTGGCAGAACTGGAATACCCAATAGTGAAAGTACTGGGTAATGGCAGGATCACCAAACCCATGGCTATCACAGTCTCTGAATGCAGTGCAAGGGCAATGTCCAAGATCGAAGAAGCTGGCGGCAGTATAGAAGAATATGTCCCACCGCTTAAAGAAGTAGACATTGAACCGGAAGAGACCCGGGGACCAGATGTTGAAGACATCTGATCATTAATTTAAGAACGAATTTTTTAATATCAATATCGGGTGCATTTAATGACTCTCAAGGATACCATCGAACCAATCTTGCGAAAACTTCCTGCTGTATCAAGGCCGGAGGGGCATGTCCATTTCAAGAAGAAACTTACCTGGACAGTGGGCATACTACTGCTGTATTTCGCCCTGTCCAATGTTCCGCTTTTCGGCATGTCTCCTGAATCCATAGACCTGTTCGAACAATACAGGGCATTCTTTGCAGGGGCCTCGGGCTCACTCTTGCTACTGGGTATCGGCCCCATTGTTACTGCATCCATCGTGTTGCAGCTGCTGGTGGGAGCGGATGTGATCAAGATGGACCTGAGCAACCCCCAGGACCAGGCTATCTTCCAGGGAGTCCAGAAACTGCTGGTGTTTGTGATGATCATATTGACAGCACTGCCCCAGATCTTAGGCGGGTACATCAAGCCTGATGCCGGCCTGGCAGCCATGCTGGCAGCGGATTTTAACATCTCGGCCGCAGCCGGGCTGGACCTTGTGATATTGATCATATTCATTCAGATATTCATTGGCGGAACCCTGATATTGTTCATGGATGAGGTGGTATCCAAATGGGGTATAGGTTCCGGCGTGGGACTGTTCATTGTGGCAGGAGTGTCACAGGCGATCGTTACGGGCCTGTTCAGTATAACGCGACCGGGAGGACCTGGCAGTGCACCAGTTGGCCTTTTACCAAAATGGCTGTATTTCACTACCGATGTGGGACTTGGCAACCTGTTCTCAGATAATGCTTTCCAGAACGTTTTCATTGATGGCGGTATCCTGGCACTGATAAGTACGGTCCTGATATTCCTTGTGGTAGTATATGTAGAATCCACACGTATCGAGATACCTCTGGCCCATAGTGCGGTGCGGGGTGCCAGGGGCAGGTTCCCTGTCAAGCTTATTTATGCCAGTGTGCTTCCCATGATACTGGTCAGGGCACTGCAGGCCAATATCCAGATGGTGGGCATGCTGCTGTTCAATAAAGGGATCACGTTTTTAGGTGAGTTCAGGGGCGGTACTGCTACCAGCGGCCTGATGTATTATTTATCGCCGCTGCATGGTCCCAGTGATTGGATACCCAGTCTGGTGAAACAGAATTTTGATAACATTAATACCGATTATGTCGCTGCAGGTTTCGCACCTGTAGATGTACCGGCCACCTGGCAGATATTTTTACATGTGGGTGCGGATGCTACCATGTTGATCATTGGCGGTATCATATTTGCGCTGTTCTGGATCGAGACTACAGGAATGAACGCAAAGAACACGGCCCAGAAGATACACAATTCAGGTATGCAAATACCTGGGTTCAGGCGGAACATTGACAGTATCGAGCGGGTCATGAACCGTTATATTCCAAGAGTTACCATTATCGGAGGTGCATTCATCGGACTGTTGACACTGTTGGCCAGTCTTATGGGTACGCTGGGTGGTGCAGGAGGGACCGGTCTGCTGCTGGCTGTGAGTATTGTATACAGGTTGTACGAGGACCTGGCATCCGAACAGATGATGGAGATGCATCCGATGATGAGACAATTCCTCGGAGGTACTTCATAGTATGGTCAATCTGGTATTACTTGGTGCGCCGGGTGCGGGTAAGGGCACCCAGGCCAAGATGCTGGCAGGGAAGTACGGTATCCTTCATATATCCACAGGCGATATATTACGTGAGAATGTGAGCAATAATACCGAACTGGGTAAAAAAGCGAAGGAATACATGGACAAGGGTGAACTCGTCCCTGACACTGTACTGATAGATATTATCAAGGACAGGTTATCTAAACCTGACACTGATAACGGATTCCTGCTGGACGGCTATCCACGGACCATTCCACAGGCAGTGGCACTGGACTATATCTTCGGCCAGTTGGGAAAGAAACTGGATGTAGTGATAGATATCAAGGTTCAGGATGAGGAACTGGTGGCCAGGCTGGCAGGCAGGCGGATGTGTAAGTGCGGTGCCAGCTACCACGTAAAGTTCAATCCTCCAAAGAGGGACGGGATATGCGATGTATGCAGTGGGGAACTGTACCAGCGTGACGATGATACCGAAAGCTCAGTGAAGACCAGGCTGGTCGCCTATTACAACCAGACCCACCCGCTTATTGATTATTATACTGATAAAGGATTGTTGCGTACTGTTAGTGGTACCGGGGATATTGAGGATATCTTCGGTGAGATCACAGTCGTTATTGATAAGATATTGGAGTAGGATATGCCAAAATCTGACTTTAAGCAGACTGTGGAAAGGGCTGCACTTGCTCTTGGTTTCGGAATGATGTTCGGGATCATCCTGCTTGGTGAAACTTTTAGGATGCAGGTGGGTGAGGTAGTAGAGTTATTACTCGGGCCGCTGCCCGATATCCTGCCCTTCCATATTATGCTGTTCGTAATGGCCGCTATTACCGGCCTGTATGCATCGCTGATCCAGAAATATACAATGGATTGGGAACTGATGCGCCGGGTGCAGGACCAGATGAAGAACTTCCAGAAAGAGTTCAGGGAAGCGCAGCTTGCAGATAACCAGGCTAAAGTGAAGAAACTGGAAGCCGAGCGCTCAGCCATGATGAATGACCAGATGCAAATGACCAAACAGCAGTTCAAACCCATGGCTTATATCAGCATTATCTCGCTGCCCCTGTTCATGTGGGCGTACCTTTACATCGGCGAACACCCTGACCCAACCCTTATATTCCCGTTCTGGGGTGAAAAGATGCTGACCGGGTTTGCGCTGGGTCCCATCCAGTACTGGATATACTGGTATTTCATCTGCAGTCTGCCAATCAGCCAGATTATCAGGAAGAGCCTGAATATCGGCGGCGTATGAACATGATAATTACAGTCAGCGGTCCACCAGGGAGCGGGAAGAGTACGCTTTCAATGAAGATCGCTGAACATTTTAACTTGGAACTTGTGTCCTCAGGTGACGTTTTCAGGGCAATGGCAAAGGAAAAGGGAGTGGGTCTTGAGGAGTTCGGGCATATAGCCGAAGCTGACCCTGCCATTGATAAGGAGATCGACAGGCGGCAGGTTGAGCTTTCAAAGACCAAAGGGGATTTCCTGTTTGAGGGACGTCTATCGGGCTGGCTGATTGATGCTGACCTGAAGATAATGCTTAAGACCGATGTGGGGGTCAGGGCAAGGCGTATCGCAGGCAGGGAGAATATTTCCATTCAGCAGGCCATGCATGAGACCATGGCGCGCCAAAAGAGTGAGGCAAAGCGATACATGAAGTACTATGATATTGATATATCTGACCTGACCCTGTATGACCTGGTGATAGAGTCCAGTGTATGGGGCCCGGATGCTACGGCAAATGTTGCTATTACAGCAATTGGATCTATGAAGGAAAAGGGGCGGAGGGGTTAGATGGAGCATAAACTACCTGCTGATATCAAGCGGGAACTGAAATGTAAAGTGGAGGATACCACTGACCCAGATTATGGATTTATTCCTAACAAGCGTCCTATAAGGGTGCATATAACTCACGGTGTGATCAATCTCGACAAACCGGCCGGACCCACCAGTCATGAGGTGGTGTCGTGGGTGAAGAAGATACTGGATCTACCCAGGGCCGGGCACGGCGGGACACTGGACCCTAAGGTTACTGGTCTTTTGCCTATTATGATGGGCGATGCAACCAAGTCGGTGGGGGCGCTGATGACTGCGGGGAAGGAATATATATGTTTAATGAAATTACACTCCACTGTAAAAAAGACCGTAGTTAAGGAGATTGCACAGGAGTTCACAGGACCTATCTACCAGAGACCTCCGGTAAAGTCGGCTGTGAAACGTGAGGTAAGGATACGCAATATCTATTACCTGGATATCCTTGAGATCAAGGGTACCAGTGTGCTGATGCGCGTGGGCTGTGAGGCCGGTACTTATATCAGGAAGCTGTGCCATGATATGGGCGAAGCTCTTGGTTCTGGTGCGCATATGCAGGAGTTGCGGAGAACCCGCAGCGGGCCGTTCAGGGAAGATGACAGCATGATGACGCTGTTTGACCTGAAGGATGCTATGGTTATGTACCAGGAGTCGGATGACGAG
Source organism: Candidatus Methanocomedens sp. (assembly GCA_009649835.1). Classification (GTDB taxonomy): domain Archaea; phylum Halobacteriota; class Methanosarcinia; order Methanosarcinales; family Methanocomedenaceae; genus Methanocomedens_A. The sequence continues at coordinate 25,929 of PYCK01000064.1, forward strand.
AGCGAACTGCGCAGGGTGATTCGTCCAATGGAGGCGGGTCTTGTGCATCTGCCCAGGATCATTATAAGGGACAGTGCTGTGGATGCTATATGTCACGGTGCCAGCCTGGCCGCACCTGGTGTGGTGAAGGTGGATACTGGTATGAACACGGGCGATATGGTGCTGGTCATGAGCCTGAAAGGCGAAGCGGTTGCGCTGGCATGGAGCCTTATGGATACGGATGCCGTGCTTGAGGCAGAGACTGGTATGGTGGCTGATACCAAGCGGGTGCTGATGCCTGAGGGTACTTATCCTAAGGGCTGGACAGCGAAGACGGAAAAACCAGATGAAGCTGACTGAAAATTGTCAGTCAAACGCAATATGCGATACCTTGATGCCGAGGTAGTCTAGCGGTATGGCGCAAGCCTGGAAAGCTTGTGGGGCTTGGTTCCCCTCGGGAGTTCGAATCTCCCCCTCGGCGCTTATTTTTACAGGATGAGAGTGATGAAAAGAGTGATTTTGCAAATGATTGTATTAAGACGAAATATTTTAAGAAGTTCTTGCCTGAGGTACCTATAAAGTAAAACGGGTTTTTTAAATGCAGAATATTATCGTACAACCACAATTAGTAGAACTCATTCATTCATTTTTTAAGAATGGATATGAGAACCGAGATTATGCTAAATTATGGGTTGATGAAATTAAACCATATTTTAATAATCATCCTGATGTTTTTCAAAAAGGCCCTCATAAATCAAAAGCTATTCCATTAGGACAAGACGAAAAAATCCATTTATGGTATGCTCCAGCAGGGAACATTCCGAAAAATGATCCAAAGCTTATCATTATGGGCATGGCTACTTCTAAACCTGCATTAGATTACATAATGGAAAATACCAATTTAAATAGCACGGAACAACAAGTACGGTCAACCCTAATCAAATCAAGTTTTAACGGGAAAATGCTTGGAAATTTGGGAGTCGTGTTCAAATATCTAAATTTGACAGAGGCATTGAAATCCGATTTGGATCTAATTGAAGAGTGGTCAAACATAGGTGATGCAAAGTTGTCTTTCAATCTTGATCCTGAAGGTCAGTTATTCGAAAATCCACTCGATTCTAATATAATGTTTTCACAATGGTGTATGCACTGCGGTACAGAATTGTCTCCTGATACAGGAAAACATAATACAAGTTCTGTAAAC
>PYCK01000065.1 GCA_009649835.1 Candidatus Methanocomedens sp.
GCATATCCCCCCACAACCCTGCCTTTACGCCATCTCCTTCACAAGCCTTGCAATCTCATCACCAATATCAGAAGTACCACTACTACCGCCCATATCCTTAGTCAGCACCTTCGCCTCCTTGATATCCCGCTCAATAGCAGCCACAATAGCATCAGCAGCATCCTTCTCACCCATCTGCTCCACCATCATAGCCCCGGCCCAGATAGTAGCAATAGGATTAGCCCGGTTCATACCCGTATACTTCGGCGCACTACCATGAATAGGCTCGAACATACTGGTGCCCTCGGGATTGATATTACCGCCCGGTGCCAGTCCCAGTCCACCCTGCACCATAGCGCCCAGGTCAGTGATGATATCCCCGAACATATTGGGCGTAACCACCACATCAAAGAACTCAGGGTTCTTCACGAACCACATAGTAACCGCATCAACGAAATTAAAATCAGTGGTCACATCCGGGTACCCGCTCGCAACAGACTCGAACTCCTCGCGCCAGAACCCGTAGATATCAGTGAGCACATTGGCCTTATCCACTGACGATACGTGTCTATAGCGCCCCACAGCCAGCTCAAAAGCATACTTTATCACCCGCTGGGTCCCCTCCTTGCTTATCATACCCACCTGGTATCCTATCTCCTCGCTGTCAGTCTCGATATCCAGCCCGAACCTGGCATTATACAATGTGCGCTCCACCTCCAGCACAGCCTTGCTCTCGCCCCGCTTTGCCCTGCCGCCAATACCGATATAGAAATCCTCAGTGTTCTCACGCACCACAGTAAAGTCGATATCTTCCGGCGTCTTATCCTTGATAGGGCACCACACACCTTCCAGCAGCTTGATCGGCCGCAGGTTGATATACTGGTCAAAATAGAACCGTGCCGCCAGCAGAATGCCCTTCTCAAGCACACCTGGCGCAATCCTGGGATCACCGATACTGCCAAGGTAAATATTGTCGAATGTATTCAGTTCCTTAAGCGTATCCTCAGAGATAAGCTCCCCGGTTTTAAGGTAATGGTCAGCACCGTGGGGATAGTCTATCCAGTCCACATCAAAACCGTACACCTCACCGGCTGCATCAATGACCTTGCGCCCCTCTGCAATGATCTCAGGACCGATGCCGTCCCCTGCTATCACTGGTATCTTATACTGGCTCATGCGCTCACCTGCTGCCTGGTGAATTCGATAAGTCCCCCGGCATCCACTATACCGCGCAGGAAATCAGGCAGGCCCGTGGCCTGGTAGGTTTCGTTTTTGGTCTTGTTAGTAATGATGCCTGATGCAATATCCACGTCAAGTTCATCCCCTTCCCTAATAAGGTCCGTCTCAGCGCATTCCAGAAGTGGCAGACCTATATTGATGGAGTTCCTGAAAAAGATGCGGGCAAAGCTTTTGGCAATGATGCATTTCACCTGTGCACCTTTTAGTGCCAGGGGTGCATGTTCCCTGCTCGAACCGCAGCCGAAGTTGGTTCCTCCGATGATGATATCGCCCGGGTTGACCTCACTGGCGAACTCTGGTCTTACACCTTCAAAAGCATGCTCTGCCAGTTCTTTCGGTGTATTGATAGTAAGATACCTGCCAGGTATGACGGCATCGGTATCGATATCGTTCCCAAATTTCCAAACATTTCCATTCATTGTATTCTGCTCCATGATTTGAGGTTACAATAGAATCAAAGGATTATATTATTTTGGTATCCACTTCAAATCTAAGGGTAATTTAAAAATTATTAGACAGGATTTACAGGATCGACAGGATATACCGCAATGTCAACATCCTGTAAATCCTGTAAATCCGGTCAAAATACCATACTTTTTGAAGTGGATACGTATTTTGCTTAATACAGGTCCCCGTAGAACCTGAGATAGTTCCTCACAGCCACTGAGGTCTGCTCAGGGTAGTGTGTCTTCATGTACCTGACAAAAGCATCCCTGTCCCTGCATTCCTTTACAAGGTCAAGCAACCGGCCGATCACTTCCAGGGTTTGCCCTGACGGTCTTTTTGGCATCTCAAAGGATACGCACAGGTCGTATGGGCTGAAATAATCCCGCCTGATATGGGGTGATACCGAACCCATTAACACACCGGCCTCGATCTCGATATAGGCAGGTACACCATGGCGTTCGAACCTGCCGTCCCCAGTCAGTATTGAAAAGTTATCCTTCGAATAGGAATGAAGTTCCAGATAGATACCTGGACAATGCTCCGTTATAGCCTCCAGCAGATGCGGAGCATATTGAGTGTAATAGTCCCTGTCCAGTGTGCTAAGGTACTCATTTCCAGACACTTTGGACATAACAAGCAATGTCCCGGTCAGGGGTTGGGTCAACCCTTCCAGCAGTGGAGTAGTGGTTTCCCATTCATCACCATGCAGCCCCCCTGCGAACAGGCGAACAGGACTGCCGCTGCCCAGGCGTTTGATCATATTACTTACTTTTCTTTTCGTCATCCTTAAGGCTTTTTTGCCATTCCAGATAGTTGCAGTATGGACAGCCCAGGTCCCAGGGCCGCTTGCCCTTGGTAATGATCTTGATATGGTTCATTTCATGCTGCTCACACAGTTTATCAGTGACCACTATCTGGCCGCTTTTGGGTAGCGGCAGTGAAAAATCACAATCCGGATACCCGGTACACCCGATGAACCGCCCGCCTCGTTTGGACCGCCTGATGATCAGTTTACTGGCACATTTCTCGCATGTACCTATGATCTTGTCCTCCCTCATACTGGACCGCAGGCTCTCGGTGATCTGTTCCTTGTTATTGGCCAGTTCATCAAAGACAGCATCAAGCATCTTCCTGGATTCATCTTCCACTTCTTTCTCAGCCCTGGAGCCCTCGGCTATCAGGTCCATATCATCCTCAAGGGCGGCAGTCATGTCTGGTTTGGTAATAGTATCAGCATATTTTTCCAGTGATTCGATAACCCCTATGGCAATCTTGGTTGGCTGCAAGGGGTTTCCGTGGACGTATGCCCTGGCATAGAGCTTTGATATGATCTCATGCCTGGTGGACTTGGTGCCAAGTCCCAGGTCTTCCATGACCTTTATGAGCCTGCCCTGCCCGTATCTTGAAGGTGGTTTTGTTTCTTTTTCCACGAACTCTTTTTCCTTGACCACCAGGACCTGCTCAACCTGCAGGTCAGGCAGTATCATATCCTCTGGTTTATTGTACGGGTAATACCAGCGCCATCCCGCATCCAGCAGGCTGGCACCCCTGGCTTTGAATTCCTCACCTGAGATGTCAAACCGTGCCTGGATAACGGCCCACTTTGCAGGTCCGGCAAATGTGGCAAAGAAACGGCGTACCACCAGTTCATATACCTTCCATTCATCATCCTTTAGCTTGGATTTCTCCACATAGGATGCAGGCATGATAGGGGGATGGTCAGTTGTTTCTTTCTTTCCCCTTGTAGGTTCTAATCCTGGTAATTTCAGCAGGCTTTCAGCATATTGCTTGAACGAGCCCTTACCAATAATCTGTATCAGCTCCCGAAGGTCAATACTGGAAGGATAAACTGTGTTGTCGGTCCTGGGGTAGGATATGAAACCCTCCATATACAGGTTCTCTGCTATCCTCATGGCATTGGATGCAGTAAAACCAATACTGCTGGCCGCCCTGATAAATTCCGTTGTATTAAATGGTGTGGGAGGACGGTCTATTTTCTCATCCTTTTTCAGTTTTGTAACAATGGCCGTATCGCCCAGTTTATCGAAAATCTTACGCCCCTCATCTTTATCCCATATACGTCCGGCCTTGTGCTTTGCCTGGAACTCTATATCGTCAATCAGGGTGGCAAATATCTCACAGTACGGTTTTGGCACATGGGCCATTCGTTCCTTTTCCCTGTCAACCAGCAGTGCCAGGGTCGGGGTCTGGACACGTCCCACGCTCAGGAACTGGTTGCCCAGCCTGCCTGCTGTGGTGGAAATATACCTGGTCAGTGCCGCACCCCAGATGAGGTCAATGACCTGCCTGCTCTCACCAGCGGCAGCCAGGTTGAAATCTACGGCAACAGGGTTGGAAAAAGCCGTTTCGATCTCTGTTTTTGTGATAGTACTGTACTGGATACGGTCAACAGTGACGCCTTTATTGACCTTCTCAATTATGCGCAGTGCCTCAACGCCTATCAGTTCCCCTTCCCTGTCGTAGTCAGTGGCAATGGAAACATGGTCCGCTTCCTTGCCCAGCTTACGCAGGGCCGATACGATCTTCTTCTGGGTAGCTGTTGTGATAATCTTAGCATTTACCAGTTCCCTGCTGTCAACCTTTTGCCAGTTATTGTATTCTTTGGGAAAATCCACTGAAACAATATGACCGCTAAGCCCCATTACCACAGTGCCGTCCCACTGGTATGTGTCAACTCCGCTCACCCTTACCTGTTTGGGTTTTTTTGGGGCCAGGATCGAGGCTATTCTCTTTGCCGTATTGTGTTTTTCTGTGACCATCAGATGCATATTAACGTCCCATATTCTAACTTAAAATAAAATTATTGATTGAAATATACTAATTCAATATATAAGTTTGGTCTATTATGTGGCAAAAAATGTGTATGACCAAAAAAGTGCTTTATACAATGTCATATATGTCACATAATAGTATTTTATGATCAATGGAGGATTTTCAAAACATGAGGACCATTACTTCCAGACAAATGGATGCACTGGATACTAACTGTGAGCAACTGGGCCTGATCCCTCTTCAGTTGATGGAGAATGCAGGTTCTGCAGTTTCGGCAGAAGTGATGAACCTTCCTACCAGGGAGCGTGTACTGGTAGTGGCCGGCCGCGGTAACAATGGCGGGGACGGATTTGTGGCTGCCAGGCACCTGATAGGCTATGAGGTTACGGTATTACTCCTGGGAAGGTCGGATGAGATCAAGACCCCACAAGCTGCCCAAAACTTTTCCATCCTTAAAAGGACAGGTATACCTGTAATTGAAGTAACAGATGTATCCGGACTTAAGCCTGAATATTTCTCAGAATGTGACGTGATCGTGGATGCCGTGTTCGGCACTGGTATCAACGGTCATATCAGGGAGCCTGAAAACACTGCCATTGACCTGATAAACGATTCAAAAGCAAAAGTAGTATCAGTGGATGTCCCCTCAGGTATGGACCCTAACGGCGGCCAGTTCGAAAAGGCGGTATATGCGGATGTGACCACTACTTTCTATTTGCCAAAACCGGGTTTGATAAAGGTGGACAACCAGGAGTTCGTTGGCGAGATCGCAGTGGCAGATATCGGCATCCCACCTGAAGCAGAAACTGTAGTGGGTGTAGGTGATGTGAAACTGGTGAGCGGGCGCGGTCATGATAGTCATAAAGGTGATGGCGGTCGTGTGCTGGTGATCGGCGGTGGGGCATACAGCGGTGCACCTGCACTGGCGGCAATGGCTGCACTTAGAACCGGGGCTGATATTGTGACTGTGGCAGCCCCAAAAAGCGTTTCAAAGATCATTGCATCCTTTTCACCTAACCTGATAGTCAGGAAACTCTCTGAAAAACGACTGCACCAAAAGGATATTCCGGTACTGGAAGAACTGATAAAGGCCCACGATGTGGTTGTGATAGGCATGGGGCTGGGCAGGGATGATAAGACGGCTGCGGCTGTGCGTGATATCCTGCCGCTGTGTGATAAGGTGGTGGTTGATGCCGACGCACTGGCTGCACTTGAAAAGCCACTTGATCAGTATGGCTGTGATATGATAATAACACCTCATGCAGGTGAATTCAAGAATTTAATTGGTGAAGATATACCTGATGACCGTGAGGCGCGAATCGGTCTTGTTAATCGGTTCTCGCGGGAGAACGGTGTCGTTACCCTGATGAAAAGCCCTGAAGATATTATCTCAGACGGCCAGGCCAACAGGGTCAACCTTACAGGCAATCCCGGCATGACAGTTGGCGGCACCGGGGATGTGCTGGCCGGTATCACAGGGGCGCTGTTTGCCGGATACATAGGGATCGAAGCTGCGGCAGCCTCAGCATACATCTGCGGGCGATCAGGCGATATTGTGTATGATGAACTGGGGCTCGGGCTTACGGCAACCGATGTGATAGACTGTATCCCGGCTGCTATGAAGATTTGAACAGGAGGTTAGATAATGAGGGAGTTATTAGTAGAACTGGAACGCAACCGGGTGAGGCTGGTGGTGCGGCATGGTGAGGATGAGACAGTACTGAAACTGAACCTGGAAGAGGCAGAGGCACTTTCTGCCGACCTGGCAAATGCACTGGAGGATTACCAGCAGCGAAAGCACATCAGGATCGATTGAAAGGACTGATAGAAAGGATTGATAAAAAGGTATCCCCTTTAAATTAAATGGTAATTGATCATAGTGCTCGGAACTTTGAGACACAGATTACACTGATTACACAGATTGACCGTGGTTGTGAAAATCAGTGTAATCAGTGAAATCTGTGTCTACATTAATCTTACATTTGACCATACTTTTTGAAGTGGATACATAGAAAGGATAGATTGAACATGGACGGGACTTTTACACACATACACGAAGGCCGGGCCAGGATGGTGGATATTAGCGATAAGGCCGAGTCCACCAGGCGTGCCGTGGCTTCGGGATATATCAGGCTTAAACCCGCCACTATTGAGGCGATCAGGAGCCGTACTGTTGAAAAGGGCAGCGTGCTGGATACTGCGAGGATTGCGGCGGTGCAGGCTGTGAAGCGCACCTGGGATACCATACCCATGTGCCACCAGATACCTATCACACATGTGGATGTGGACTTTGATGTGGGTGATGACAGGGTGAGTGCTGTTGTTGAGGTGCGCTCGGTAGGCAAGACCGGGGTTGAGATGGAGGCGCTGCATGGGGTTTCGGTGGGGCTGTTGACTGTGTGGGATATGGTGAAGTCTGCTGAGAAGGATGAGACTGGGAATTATCCTGAGACTGAAATTTCCGGGATAAGGGTTGATGAGAAGGTTAAGGAAGGGGTTTGAATTAAACTGGTTTGTTGACGGTTTAGATTATTTGAATATGTAAATAGTGTAAACAATTACAGGAAAAAGTAGGTAATTCTTTCCACGAATTACATTGTCGTTATTCTGTAATCAATAATCTGTGGTGGAGAATAGACCTGGGGGCGCTGCTGGGGGTGGATATTCCTTATGGGACTGTTGCCGGGTATGTGGTTGAGA
>PYCK01000066.1 GCA_009649835.1 Candidatus Methanocomedens sp.
CAAAAAATATCATAACATATATATTCATGGACGATTCTATATATTCCATATAGAACGGGATATGAATATGGAGATTCGAAAGATCCAGCGGACCGGAGGTTCAACTTACATCGTTTCCCTGCCCAAGCAGTGGGCCGACCATGTAGGCCTGACCAGCGGTATGAATGTGGGGATTACTACCCGAGCCGACGGCAGCCTGCTTATCTCAACTGATATCTCGTCTCCATCTCCTACAAAAAAACAACTGGATGTAACTGACAAGACCGGGTATGTGCTGGTGAGGGAGATCATAGCCTTCTATATTGCAGGCTTTAATGTGATCGAACTGGTATCAAAACGGATCACTGCCGAACAGAAACAGACCATCAGGCAGATCACACATAAGCTCATCGGACCCGAGATAGTTGAGGAGACTGCTGATCGGATGATCGTCCAGGATATGCTGAATCCCGGTGAACTGTCCCTGCGCCAGTCTGTACAGCGTATGTACCTGATAGCCAGTTCCATGCTAACAGATGCAATGCATGCCCTGGTATCCAGTGACACCGACCTGGCTATGGATGTATCCAACAGGGACGATGAAGTGGACAAGTTGTACCTACTGATCGAAAAACAGCTTCGAATTATGCTTCGCAGCGGCCAGGTAATTGATTCACAGAAGGATATGACACCTGATATGGGTCTTGACCTGACCCTGGCGGCCCGGCCTATTAAGAGGATCGCAGATCATGCAAGGAAGATTGCGCTTATCACAATAAGCCTGGAAAAACAGCTCCCTGAAGATATTGTCAGGATGTTTAAGGGTGCAGGGCAAAGTGCAAGCGAACTTGTAGAAAATTCTGTAGATTCATTATTTTTATCTGATATTGACAAAGCCCACAATTCGGTTCAGATGAAAATGGAAATGAACAAGGCACTGCGTGCTATTGATAAGAAACTGATCACCCAGGATTTAAGGGATGCACTGCACCTGCGAATTGTATCGGATAGTATTGATCGTATAGGTGAATCTGGCGCAAATATTGCAGAAATAGCGATAAATTCAACTATATCAAAATCAGTGTAAGGAAACAATAAGAATAATCCTGTGAGGGGATTGAAACGGAGGAAAAAGAATGGGATTTATTAAGAAAGTAAAAAAGAATTTCTCATCCATATTTAAAAACTTATTTAAGAAGAAGACTGCAAAGATCGGCATCTACGGGCCGCCCAATGCCGGTAAGACCACCCTGGCAAACCGGATCATCAGGGACTGGACCGGTGATGCCATGGGTGCGGTATCGAATGTCCCGCATGAGACCAGGCGGGCGCGCAGGCGTGAAGGTGTAACAATCCAATCCAATGGCTCAAAGGTCACACTGGATATTGTGGATACTCCCGGGCTGGCTACCAAGGTGGACTTCCATGAGTTCATGGCCCATGGTCTGGAAGAAGAGGAAGCAAAGCGCAGGGCCAAGGAAGCCACAGAGGGTATCATCGAAGCAGTGAAATGGCTTGATGACCTGGACGGAGTTATCCTGGTGATGGACGCTACCGAAGACCCGTTCACCCAGGTGAATGTGACTGTTATCGGGAACATGGAAGCAAGGAAACTGCCCCTTTTGATCGCTGCCAACAAGATCGACCTGCCCGAATCCTCACCTGCAAGGATACGCAGTGCATTCCCCCAGCATCCACTGGTACCAATATCAGCGTTGGATGGACAGAACATAGATACTCTCTATGAAGAGATCGCGGACCATTTCGGGTGATATCATGATCGGAGTACAGATGGACCTGATTTCAGAGGAAAAGATGGCTGATATGACAGCCATGGAAAAAATACGGCTGATACTTGATGGTGTCAAGGAAGGCAAGATCCTTGTGCTTGAAAGAGGATTGACACCCACTGAAGAAGCGAAACTCATCGAGATGACCATGACCGAGATCACTCAGGAAGATTTTCCAGGTATTGAGATAGAGAGCTATCCCAGCAGCCAGAACCAGAAATTAATAGACAGGATATTCAGGAAACCTGTTGTCAGGACAAGATTGACAGTGATCGGCCCGGCAAACCAGTTGAAAACACTGAAAAAGGACCGTGATCTTATCAGTGCACTGGTATCTTCACAATAAATACTTAATAGTAATTTGCTAAAATAAAGAGGAACTATGCCCCACAAATGTACCAGGTGTGAGAACATTTTTAAGGACGGTGCCGTGGAAATTCTTAACGGCTGCCCCAACTGCGGCTGGAACAAATTCCTCTATGTGCATGATGAGCCCCAGGCAGTTGTGGAGAGTACAACCGAAGGGGAGGAAGAACAGCCGGCAAAGAAATTCTTAAAGGAGATAGATGAGTTCCTTGCAGACCAGGGGGTCAAGGTGGATGAGGTTGAAAAGATAGAACAGGAACCTGAGGATGAACGTATTGAATCGGTCAGGATAATGGGCCCCGGTTCCTATGAACTCAATCTTGAAGCATTGCTGGAGCGCAAGGAGATCATCATGGCAATGAAGGAAGATGGTACATATATGGTGCACTTACCTTCGGTGTTTGACAATAAAAAGAAAAAGAAGAAATAATCCTATTCTTTTTCATGCTTCGAAAAACGTGTTTTGTGTAGTTGAAACGTTAGAAAATGTTCTTTCTACACCTGAGGGGAAAACAAGGATGAAAGTATCAACAGTAATACCCAGGTTGTGGGAATCATGGAAAAATATATTTCCTCCTTGTTCAGGGTCATGGTAGGATACATTCCTTACTTTGACCACAGCATTATCTTCCCTGACACTCAGTACCTGTATATCATTAAAATCACTGAATATGTCATAGATTGCAGGTTCTATGCTTCCTGTGCCCAGGAACATGACATACACTCTTGCAATCATATCCAGTTCATATTCGATGTTGAAGGTAGCATCCGGACCTTCGAGAGTCATTGTAATAGATCTCACTTGCAGGTACCTGGGTGTCTCAGCACTTGCAGCACCCACTGTTAAAAAAATTGATGATAACACCAATCCCGTTATGAGCAAAATTATTCTACTGTTCATGGTTCTATCTCTTTAATATATAGTGTTCCATATCAAATTATTTATCCTTTTCTCTCGACCTTGCAGCCACTGAGATCATGTGCCTCATATGATCCTTCCCTGCAATGTTCTTGATGACCTTGTTTTCTTTGATGTCTATGATATCCAGGCCGGAAAAAATGTCCTTTATCTCATCGGGGTCAAAATAATGGTACACCGAACCTGTACTGCGCAAAAACGTGGTTGGTTCCACTTCCCTGCCTCCCATACGCATATCTTCCCTGCCAAGTACTTCTATTATTAAGGTGCCGCCAGGCACCAGCACACGAGCGAATTCTAAGGGCACCGCGCTTCTTTCCTCTTCCAGCAAGTGCTGCAGGACGCCAAAGGCAACCACTGCATCGAATGTATTGTCCCTGAAGGGGAGATGGCATACGTCCGCAGCAGCCAGGCCCATTTGCATATTGCGGCGCAATCTCACATTGTCCAGTTCGGTTATGGCAAAGCTGGATATGTCCACTCCCATGACTTCGTATTCCCGCATGGCAAGAGGGATTGTGTATCTCCCCACTCCGCAGCCGGCATCAAGGATACGGGCAGGTGGTGTTACATACCTGTCAAAAAAATCAAGTGAATACGGCCCCTTCCAGATACCACGCAGGTGTTCTGTGTTCCAGGCTTTCAGGTGGCTGATAGGTCTTTGCTTCATACTTATAAAGAGATGACAACGTTTATGTATAAAAATGAGTTCTAATCCTCACGCCAATTAAAGTTCCACAATGATAATTGGACAATGATAATTGGCCAAGAGGAAAAACAATGAATAAGATGATCAAAATAATAATTACACTGGCCATAGTTATGACCGGACTGATGATGTCAGGATGTACAGACAGCAAACCTGCCCCCCAGCAGCAATTCGACCACAACTTGCCGGTGGTTCCTGTTGCAGTGGATGTCACTATAGGCGAAGCACTTGCAGACCCTTATGCATATGAAACCATCCGTGTGACTGGTATCGTGAACCAGACCATCAATGTTACGGGTTATACATACATGGAGATCACAGACAGCACTGGCAGCCTGTGGGTGGCAGGGTATTCGACACAACTGGATAACGGCACAGAGATAACAGCCACTGGCAACCTGAATATCGAGTTTACCAGTCCCACTATGGGCAGGACGTTCGACATTATTTTATTTGCTGATTCGATCTCTGGCGGGAACACATCTGTTTCAAACTCCCCGCATGGTAGCGGTACTATAGTAACTGGTGACATCAATGTCACACCTGTTGATGGGAGCACAAGGATAGAAGATATCAAGTCTATGTCTGCACAACTGGATGGACAGGTTGTGAAGGTATCTGCCGAGGTAGTGAAAAACGTGGTGCTCATTGATGAATATTTCCTGACACTTGATGACGGTACAGGACAGTTGAAGGCAAGATGTCCAAATACTTTTAATGTATCCCAGGGGGACAGCGTGGTAGTCACAGGCAGCGTAATGACAGACGTGGACCTTGGAAGTGGATACTATTATGAAGTATTGCTCCAGATAACTGATGTGGAGTAGGTACGTCAGGTATTGTATCTATCAAATTCAGGTGTAAAACCAGGAGTAAAGTCAGTGACTTTTTAATTTATTCTGGATAAATGAATCATGGGAAAAAAGATTAACCGCAGAGGGCACAGAGGTTCGCAGAGGCTTGTTATTTTACTCTGAGTCCCTCTGCGGTCTCTGCGGTTTTTCGAATCGTCCCAGAATATAATAAAAAGTCTCTAAAGTCAGGTGTAAAGTTAGGTATGAGGTGAAGGTGACATGATTGAAAAGTATCCTGTAGTAATGACAATAGCAGGCTCAGATTCAGGCGGCGGTGCAGGTATACAGGCTGACCTGAAGACCTTTGCAACACTGGGAGCCCACGGTACGTGTGCAATTACTTCTATCACTTCACAGAACACCACAGGCGTGCAGGATGTGCATGACCTGCCGCCCGGTACTGTTGAATCCCAGATGCGGGCGGTGGCAATTGACATGAAGATCGCTTATGCCAAGACAGGTATGCTTTCATCGTCTGCTATTATCACCAGGGTGGCAGAGATGGTCAGGGAGTACCAGATCCCGCTGGTGGTTGACCCGGTCATGGCGGCCGAGGCTGGAGACAGCCTGATCAGGCGCGAGGCTGTTACAACCCTGCAGGAGGAACTCATCCCGCTGGCAAGGGTACTGACACCCAATGTCGATGAGGCAGGGATACTCTCAGGTATCAGGATCAATGACCTGGATGATGCGAAGGAAGCGGCACGCCGCATTGTGGATTCGGGAGCAAATGCAGTAATTATCACAGGCGGGCACCTGGAGGGGGCTGACCTGCTGTATGAGGGCGTGGATTTTACGCTTGTGGACGGCGAACTGGTCAAGGGCGGGACCCACGGGGCAGGGTGCACCTATTCGGCGGCCCTGACTGTATTTCTTGCTGGCGGGGCCAGTCTCAGGGATGCGGCTGCGGGTGCCAAGCTGTTTGTGACCAGGGCTATTCTTGAAAGCCGGTCTGTCGGGCAGGGCGTGGGGCCTGTGAACCAGGTGCAGCATACGGTGAAGACTGCCTGGATGTACGAGGCAGTGGTGGATGTGCAGGAAGCGGTTGCCATACTGGAATCGTCCAGGGATTTTCCCCATCTTATACCTGAAGTGGGCTGCAATGTTGCCAGTGCCATTCCTGATGCGTCCGGTACTGAGGATGTTTGTGCGGTGCGGGGGCGTATTGTCAGGTCGGGGGACCGTGTGCAGGCTGTGGGTTGTCCGGCCATGGGTGCCAGCAGGCATGTGGCAAGGATCGTGCTGGCTGCCATGCATCACGATGCCGGATTGCGGGCTGCCCTGAACATTCGTTATTCTGAGGATGTGCTGGAGGTGGCAAGGGATATGGGGCTGGCTGTGGCTTCATTTGACAGGGCGCATGAGCCCGAGGGTGTCAGTACTATGGAATGGGGCACCCGGACTGCTATTGATAATTACAGGAAGCTCCACAACCGGGTGCCTGATATGGTGTATGACCAAGGAGCCTATGGTACGGCTGCTGGCGCACAGGGCTGTGGATGCTGCGGAGATGGGTGTGGAGATTGGTAGGAGGATGGGAGATAAATAGCAGGATGCTCAGGAAGGAGTTTCCCCATTTGAAGGAATGGTGCAGTGACTATCTATGGGCTTCGAGTTGCTACCACGGTTCCGTGGGCGCTGGCTGGGATGTGGTTGAGAAATATATGTCAGCACATAATATATACAGCATAATAGGTGGAAATCCTGAAAAATCGTCATATACCGGCGCTGTACATTTGTCCGGGGTATATCTGTCTGTGCAACACAGATAGAAT
>PYCK01000067.1:0-2117 GCA_009649835.1 Candidatus Methanocomedens sp.
TTCTCAGCCAATTTCGCCAGCACTTTCGTCCTCAACCCGCCAACGAACTTGATACTCCCCACAACCAGGTGCCCGCCGCCGTTGATACTGGCCTCAGGTATCTCCTCCTGCAGTTCCCTTACCATCTGAGGAATATTCATCAGCACACCCCGGCTGCGAAGCACAGTAAAATCCGGGCCGTAACCCAGTGTCACAATCGCCTTATCAGGATACTTACGGCACAGCCGGTCATGCACCTCACCGCTGGTCTTACCCGGCGGCGGGAACGTGAACTTATGCGCAAAATTCTCCACATCCAGTACATGCATCAGCGCCCCGCTTGGCAGTTCCTGGGTCTTGACCGACGGCAGTGAAGCTTCAAGCTGCCTCTCGATAGCCTCATTGGCCTGCTTCACCAATAGCGGCACCAATTCCCTGTGCCTCTTCAGATTACCCAGGTTCAGGATATCATAAGTAATACCCTTGCCCTCACTGAACCGCAGCCAGAACGCCTCATAATCCAGTGCCAGCGCCATATCCTTCAAGTCATCCAGGCTGTACCGCGATGCTACCAGTTCAATATACTTTGTGGCCTCTGGCGCTTCTGAGCGATCACCCACAGCAGAGACCGCAGGCAGGTGGCGTATCTCCTCTGTCACATCAGGATTTATCATCCTGGCAATCTCGGTACCCAGCATGCCAGTAGTAATGCCAAAATCCCCGCCTGCATGGGCCGGGTTCACGTGTGCCAGCAGGTACTGGTCTACTACATCGTCGGGATGATGATGGTCCACTACCACCATGTCCATGCCATACACCTTAGCCTGCAGCATGGCAGGCACATCCTCTTCAGTAGAGCCGTTATCCATCAACAGCACCAGCGGCATTTTCTGCCCGTGCCTCTCATTATCAGCAGTGGCAAAGGAAATGTCCCTGGTAATATCCACCATCTCATAGAACGGTGCCTTGCTTGGTGAACGTCTGTAAAAATGATATCCGGCATCCGACCCGCCCACTTCCTGTATCAAGGGTATTACCGCTTTCTCGATAGCAATGGCCGAAGTAATGCCGTCTGCATCTGCATGATGGCGCAATACAATGGGTCGTGAATGGAAAATAGCCCTGCGTATCTCTTTTGCGACCAGGCGCATCTTTGGACGCAGCGCTTCCAGTATCGGGCTTACGACCAAGAACTCGGTCTCATGGGGCTCGGAACGCTCATCAAGGGCACTCTCTATCTCCTCCTTGATAGCAGCCGATTCTGCCCCCCACATCTGCCGTATTTCCCTGATCTCGATCTGCAGTTCGCTGTTCCTTACGCTAAGCTCACCCACTACTTTAACGATCATATCTGATTCTATCTCAGGATATGAACGCTGCCCCGCCTTCTCAAAGGCTGCACATGGCACGGTCCCGGTCTCATCCGACACCGTAAATATTGTCGGGCCGCCAGTCTGCTTTATCTGGATGGCCTCACCTGATATATGCACCAGTTTGCTGATATGATCGCGAAGTTTGGATATCTGGGTACGGGGTATATCCTTCTCAACCTGGAGCAACTGGTATTCCTGGAGGGTCACAGGCACAAGGTCTATGTTGCCGTTAGATGCAATGTTCTTCACCTGTACAAAGATCGTCTCCCCCACTTCAGGGGTCCTGGTCAGGTGCTTCTCGTGTGCCAGCCCGCGGGTACGCGGGTTCAGGTTCACGAAGGCACCGAAATTGGCCAGGCTGTCCACGACTCCCTCATAGATCATGCCAATTTCCAGATCAGAAGTATCACAGGCAGGACTCAGTTTTTGTACCAGTGGTTTAGTTGCGCAGGAAGCACACATATCACCTTGTGTATCAGCATCAAGGGACTGGCCGCATATTCGGCAGTTGGCCTTTTCACCCCTGCCCCCGCAGACCTCGCATTTCTGCTTTACAGTGATAATACCTGAGCCGCCGCACTTCTGGCATTTTCCCCCGCCTTCCAGCAGGCTTCCCAGGTCCTTTTCTGTCATTTTGGTAAGGTCAAGACTCTTAGGTTTGCCTGATCCCTTGCAGTCAGGACATTCCTGCTTAGAGGNATCANTATATCCTGTGCCNTTGCATGCTTCGCATTGTTCGGTCATCNTANTTGAANTANAATTTAA
>PYCK01000067.1:2149-11161 GCA_009649835.1 Candidatus Methanocomedens sp.
TNTTGNAATCTTCANTTATNANAATTATNAAAATTTNCGTTCGATCATATAATCTGCCAGNGCCAGCAGTATATCCTTTGCTTCGCTTTCGGGCAGGATATCCAGTTTTGCCTTACCCTCGGCCACAAAATTCCGGGCAGTGGTCAGGGCATAGTCAATGGAACCCGAATCTTCAAGCTTTTCCAGGGCATCATCAATCTCCTCCCTGGTAGCCTCTCTTTTGCCGAACACGTCCAGTTTCACATTATTTTCCCTGGCGTGGATGACAATTAAGGTCTGCTTGCCTTCCATCAGGTCACTTCCCCTGACCTTTCCCAGCACATCTTCAGGCGTGATCAGGTCCAGTACATCATCATATATCTGGAAACCCACGCCGGTCAGCCGTCCAAAATCCCACAGTGCCTGGGCTTGATCAGCAGTCCCGCCGCCGAGGACAGCTCCCATCTTACAGGATGCTGCATACAGTATGGCGGTCTTTTTTTCCACCATTTCCATGTACTCTGCCTCAGATACATTATTCCTTTTCTCAAAACTGATATCAGTCCACTGTCCTTCACAGATCTCTATACACGTAATGGACATCATGACCATGCATTCCACCATCCTGGCTGCGTCAGTCCTGGTCTGGCTGAGGATGTGGAACGACTTGGAATACAACGTATCACCTGCCAGTATAGCACCGGACAAACCCCACTTCACATGAACTGCAGGCATCCCGCGCCTGAGGTTATCCTGATCCATGATATCGTCATGTATGAGGGTGAAGTTATGGACCAGTTCAACTGTGGTAGCTGCAGGAATAACATCATGTGGATCTCCGCCAACGGCTTCGGTGGAAAGGAAAAGAGCCGCAGGCCGCAACCGTTTTCCACCTGCATCAAATAGGTATCGCATGGCACGGTAGAGTTCATCAGGCTCTCCGATCGGCATCAGGTTCTGGATGGCCCCATCCACCATTGAGCCTCTTTTGTTTATTTCTTCAAGTAAATCCATATAAATCTCCTGCACAGTATCAAATTATTCCACAAGTATCTCTTCACCGTTACGCATAATAAGTACATTCTCACCGAAAACATAACCCGCGTCTTCTGCCATTTCCATATAATGACCATGCATCTCAATATTTCCGTGTGCAGGTATCACGTATTCGGGACTTATTAACCTTAGCAGCTCCCAGTGGTCTTCCTTGTACGCATGACCTGAAACATGTACATTATCATATATCCGTGCCCCCTTCATTCCCAGTTTCGTTTCAAGCGAATACCGGTTAGCCCGGGTCAGGGGGTTTGGTATCACGTTTGCCGAAAATACCACCTTGTCACCTTTTTCAATCTTATAATCAGTACCATTTGAAGCTATCCTGGGCAGTATGGCACCGGGCTCGCCCTGATGACCTGTGACAATGGGCAGGTACTTTTCCTTGCCTTCATTATTAATGCGTTTCAGGGCCTTATCAATTGATTTCCGGTGGCCGTATATCTCAAGGTTCTCAGGGAATTTCAAAAATCCCATCTTTTCGGCAGTACCAACATACTTCTCCATCGAACGTCCCAGTAACACAGGGATGCGCCCCATCTCTGCTGCTGCATCAATTATGGACTTTATCCTGGCTATATGGGATGAGAACGTAGTAACGATCACACCGGACTCGGCCTCCTCGGTACCCAACAGCACATCAGATACCAAATCCGCTGCTATCTTTTCAGACGGGGTCTTGCCCTTACGGTCAGAGTTGGTACTTTCCGTGATCATCAGGGTCACACCTTCTTTCCCGATCTGCCGCAGCCGCTCAAAATCAGGTGCTTCGCCTATAGTTGGTGTACGGTCTATCTTGAAATCGTTTGCATACAGTATGATACCATCAGGCGTGTGTATGGCGGCAAAGGCTGCATCAATGATACTGTGCTGCACCCTTATGAGCTCAATTGATATATTGGGGCTCACCTCATACATCTGGCCTGTTGGAAGGGCCTCTACCTTGTTGTTCACCTTATATTTCTTCTCATTACTTATCTGCTGCTTGATCAGCTCTGTTGTATACGGTGTGGATAGGATAGGCGCATCATACCTGTGTGCCAGTTTTGGTATGGCACCAATATGGTCCAGATGCCCGTGAGTACACACGATGGCCTTTACCTTTCCTCCAACCTGCTTCATCACCCTGTCATCGGGTATTACACCCATATTGATAAGGTCCCGGGAATTTTTCTGATCAATCTCAACATCTTCATGTATCTGGACCCTGTCAAGACGGAGTCCCATATCCATTATGATGACTTCTTCACCCACTCGTATTGCTGTCATGTTGCGGCCCATTTCGTTATAGCCGCCTACAGCTATGATTCCTATATCTGTCATTAAAAATTCTCCTTTTAAAATATTAATATATTTTCTATAACTATTTTTTCATTTCATCTACACGCAAACCGGGTAGTATCAAACCCGCGTTCATTCAAATACTCATTAGTTTTTCCTGTAATTACTACCCGGGATTGCATAAGCTCCCCAATGGTAGCGCTGCCGGTCAGGAACATGGCAGTCTTTAATTCTTGCAGGAAGGCACCAAGCCTGGCCTTCACATCTTCCGGTCCATTTAACGCCGGTACAACCAGCGGCAGTGCTGCAGCGCACACGCTGGCACCTATTGCCAGGGATTTCGCCATATCTACTCCTGTACGTATTCCCCCGGTTGCGATAACCGGCACTGAAATGTTACTCTCTATCACACTAATGGCCGTAGGTATACCCCAGTCCCAAAACAGGTTACCCAGTTCTTCGCTCATGGTATCGGACTGCTGCCGGGCCCTGTAGACCTCCACACCAGCCCAGGTTGTACCGCCCAGGCCACCTACATCTATGGCAGACACACCTGCATCGCACAACTGCTGCGCTACCTCGCGATTGATACCAGCTCCCGTCTCCTTGGCTATCACAGGTATCGTAAGTTCGTCACATACCTGTTTGATAAGTCCAAGCCCTCCTCTTGCGTCTGTATCACCTTCGGGCTGGATTGCCTCCTGCAGGAAGTTCAGGTGTATGGCCATGGCATCGGCATCGATCATTTCAACAGCCCGCCTGACACCCTCGACCCCATATTCCTTAAGCTGGGGCAAGCCAATATTCCCGTAAACAAAAGCATCAGGTGCGGCGTCCCTTACTATCCTGAACGATTCCTCCTGTGCCGGGTCTTCGATGGCAGCCCTCTGGCTGCCTACACCGATGCCGATTCCCATCTCCTGTGCAGCAAGTGCCAGTGCTTCATTCACCTTCGCAGTATCGGGATGTCCTCCGGTCATGGAAGCTATCAATAAGGGGAAGGCTAACCTGTGACCCATAAACTCAACAGAAGTATCTATCTCCTGCTTGTTGATCCCTGGCAGTGCATTGTGTACAAGTGTTATTTCCTCGAACCCTGTGCGCCTGAAATTGTGCTCATCCCTGTTTGCTTCCACATTCCGGTTGGCACATAATTCAAGATGTTCGATCTTTCTGTTTGATGTACTCATGTTTCCCTTACCATTATTGTTAAGAACTCACTTATCCTTTTGTATAAGTGTACCCTGTGTCGCACCATCCAGGAATGCACGAACGTTCCCTGGTATCGATGCATTGAATATCCGGCTGCTGATACCTGACCTGTCAGCCAGGTCTACCAGTTCGGTTACTTTTCCAAGCATACCGCCGGTAACATCGGTATGTGAAGACCCGCCAATGTGGATCTTTACCTCATTAAATGATGCAGGTGTTATCACAGGCACTGTGTGTCCTTTGTCATCCAGTACCCCGTCTGTCACGCTGGCGATACCGATACTTCCGGCACCCAGCTTTTGTGCAATATACGGGACCACCTGGTCGCCGCTTAAAACGGCTGCACCTCTTGTTGCATCCATTACCACATCACCATGAAGTACAGGGACCATACCCCTTTTAAGCATTACACTGATATTGGCACCAAACATTTCACTGATACGTCCGTTATCAAGCAAAAAACTTCCAAAAGGATGTACAGGAACTGCTGGCATTCCAGCCCGGTTCAGGGCATCAACAACCATGTTGTTCAATTTCCTGACACTACGATGCGTCTCGATGACACCTTCCATATCGAATTGTTCAGTGAGCCGGTATTCCCTTGCAAGAGGGTGCCCGAAAGAACCCGCACCGTGAACCACTATCAGGTTGCCTTTGTTTGCAGCCTCCACAGCCATGCCCGCAATCTCACCTGCAATGCGATTAATTTCATCAGGCAGGGCCTTTGGGGTCTGGCTGGATTTTTCAGTAATAATACTGCCGCCTATCTTCAGTACAGTCAGGCCGGGCAGGTCTTTCATTCAACCCTCACCCCTTCGTGAGTAGGACTTGTAATAATAGCCACCCCACCAGCAGAACGAATCGCATCTGCCACTTCCTCCGGGTGATCAGTGATAGCGACCATACAGCCCCCTCCTCCTGCACCTGTGGTCTTGGCACCCCATGCACCGGCCTTCCGGGCTGCCCAGACAAGGTTCGAGAGTTCCAGTGAACCTACACCCAGTGCATCGAGCAGACCGTGGTTGATATTCATAAGACCTCCCAGTGCAATATAATCCCTGTCTTCAATTAATACTTCACCGTAACCGGAAAGGCTGCCAATGGTATTGATGATCGGGTCAATTGCTACCGGGTAATCCTCCTTGAGTGACCTGACATTCGCCACCAGTTCCCTGGTAGATGAAAAACTGCCGGTATAACCAATGACAATGGGACACTCAGGTAGTGATAATTTTTTCCTGCCAGGTATGGTGACCACGCCGCCCATTGTGGACACAAAGGTGTCGGTAGGACTTGCCGCACCCTGTACCTTGCCTTCAATGGCATGCCCGATAGCAGCGATCTCATCAAGGGTATGGCCAGTATCGAATTGGACAGATAATGCACGCAGGGTAGCAATGGTCACCGCAGCCGACGAACCAAGACCGGAACCCACGGCTAAGTCGGATGTTATATCGATTTTTACGCCACCGGTAATGTATTGTTCCATTTCCCTGATACACTGGGTAACATAGGGGTGTATTACAGTATCAAGGCCGGTTGTACCCAGACTTGAACTGATAACGTGCCCGCCGTATGGCTGTACACTCACCCGTGTTCGCAGGTTCACTGCACACGCAATGGCCTTCTCACCATATACCACTGCATGTTCGCCAAAAAAATAAATCTTGCCGGGCGCGCTACAGGTAGTTATTGTCATACTAAAATATCATCACTCAATAATGATGCCCGCATATCCCACCACAGCAGATGTGTCGCCGGTTACGTCACCACTGGTAGTATAGTTGAGCAGGGTACCCTTTGAAGCACCCAGTGCTTTGGATGCCGTAAGCATTGCCGAGATGGGGCCGTACCCGCAGACTGATGCGTTTCTTTCTGCCAGGCGCCTATAGAACCCGTCCACATCCAGTTCCAGGACCGGTTCGATAAGATAGTTATCGGTCTTTTTTGCCACACTATCTTCCACGTAATGGCTAAAGTCACTGGAAGCGATGATAACGATCCTGTTATCACTGTCCTTTATAGCCTGTGCCAGCTGGTCCCCTACTTCTGTGGCAGTCTCCTGGTCCTGTAATCCCATGCATATGGGGACTATATTGAACTCATGGGAAAAACGATACTGCAGGAAGGGGAGCTGCACTTCAATGGAATGTTCATACTGGTGTGCGCTC
Source organism: Candidatus Methanocomedens sp. (assembly GCA_009649835.1). Lineage (GTDB taxonomy): Archaea > Halobacteriota > Methanosarcinia > Methanosarcinales > Methanocomedenaceae > Methanocomedens_A. The sequence continues at coordinate 7,849 of PYCK01000067.1, forward strand.
TCATCCAGGTCGATTATACCGCCGAGCAGTTGTTTCACCAGTTCTTTGTTGGCAGGCACATCCCCTAAGGGAGTATTCCATGTTTCCCTGGAGACAGCTACTACAGAGCCCAGCCCTGTATGGTTCGGACCCAGCAGCACATATGTGTCAGCTTCCGGTAAAGCAGTATAGACATTAGCGGCAGTTGTACCTGAATAAGGATAGCCTGCATGGGGTACCACAGCTCCGGTAACGTCCCTTACACCTCCGGTGATATTAGTGAAACACCTTTTTAGTTCCCTTTTCAGGTATTTCGGTTTTTCGGGGTAGAATTGTCCTGATACAGCTGTTCTCCTCAAATCCTGCACCACCTCACATAGTATGTTATTAAAATTACTTATAGCTCAGTTTCAAAATTCTCTAACTTGTAATTAAAGGGGATGCCTTTCAATTCAGTAGTCTGCTTGGCTACCAGGTAATATACCAGTGAAAGGGCCTTTCGTCCCTTATTGTTTGTGGGGATTATCAGGTCCACGTTGGATGTGGAGTTGTTAGTATCACACAGTGCAATAACCGGAATGCCGATACTCACTGCCTCCTTGACCGCCTGGTTATCTCCATGTGGGTCTGTTACCATCACAACATCAGGTTCAGTATATAAATCAAGGCTCGGATTCGTAAGTGTCCCTGGTATGAACCGGCCCACTTTGGCCTTAGCACCGATAGTCTTTGCCAGCATCTGGACAGGATGATGTCCGTACTGTCTTGAAGACACGATCAATATCTTAGTGGGATCATATTTTGCAAGCAGTGCTGCTACCGACCGTATCCTTTCATCTGTTGACTGGATGTCCAGCACATAAAGCCCATCTGTCCTTACCCTGTAGACAAACTTCATCATATCCTTTGTCTTCTGCTGGGTGCCGATATGGATACCGGCTGCAAGGAATTCGTCCAGGGGAACTATGGAATCGTAACCTGCGTCTTTTACTACTTCAATATCACTTTCCATTTTTACACCTTTGAAATTATATTATTACTATTCGATTATTATTTAACTATTATTCAATTGTATCATTATCATCTAACAATTGTATCATTATCATTTAATATCCTAATTTGGTTTCACTTCGCTCAACTAACAATTGTATCATTATCATTTAATATCCTAATTTGGTTTCACTTCGCTCAACCGTTTGATCGTTACCGGGATTGTCCCCATTTCAAGTTCCCTTAATGCAATCTCAATGGGCTCACCCGAGTCATCTTCCAGAAGCACAGGTGCCCCCATTGATATCTGCAAAGCACGTGCGCCGATAATGCGTGCACGTTCGTAACGGGTTAATTTATCTTCTTTCAATTATTTCACCTCAAAAATAAACAGGAGTAACTGCATAATTTGAATGGGAGTTTAAACTGATACGTTCAACTGATACATTCAACTGATTCGTTCAATTAATACCTTACACTAAATACATTTGCTCCCGGAGTCCCTCCGGGAATGGTTATATGTTCTATACATTGCATGTTGATTTTCCTTTTAAGGGTTTTGGATAACCATGGAAATCTGAATGGGGTTGCTGAGATTCGAACTCAGGTTGCGGCGTCCCGAACGCCGTAGGATGGTCCAGGCTACCCTACAACCCCTACTGGTATGGGGCGAAGGTATCCACCAGTTTTATGTGGGAGAGCAGCATCCTGCGGCAGCAGTATCTATCGATACCAAGGTCGTCCAGGACTTCCCCCGGATTCTCGAATTCTGACACGCGCCTCTCAAACTCTTCCCATGAACTGGCAATGACCTTTCCACATGTGAAACATCTTACCGGAATCATCTTAATGGCTCATCTATATGATTTCTGGGACTTGGCTCTTGCACCGGGTCCACCGAACTTCTTTGTTTCCTTCTGTCTGGAATCATTGACCAGAAGGCTCCTGTCATAAGCAAGCATTGCGTCCTTCAATGCCAGGTCGCCTGTCCATTCTACGATACCCTTTCCAATGGCAGTCCTGATAGCATTTGCCTGACCCATGACTCCCCCGCCGCGGACATTTACATTAATGTCGATCTTTGAGGTTACATCATCTCCGATAAAGGTTAAGGCTTCCAGTATCTTTAGTCTTGCTATTTCCGGTTCGTATATTTCTATGGGTTTTTTGTTAACCCTTATGCGGCCTGCGCCTTCTGTGATCTTGGCCCTGGCAATGGCAGTCTTATTTTTTCCTGATGTATTGATAATCTTGACCATTCATCTTCCTCCTGGTTAGGATTTAGCACCCAGTCGTTTGCTGAGTTCCTCAAGCCTGATATACTTGACAGAGCTCAATTTATTCATATTAGCTTCAGCAATGGATACTTTCTCTTCACTGCTCAGTGCATCTGGCACTCCGATAAAGGTTTTCAGTCTTGACATGGCATCTTTGCCTCTTGCTCTTTTATATGGCAGCATGCCCCGTATTGTTCTTTTTATTATATGGTCAGAGCGTCTCGGGAAGTATGGCCCGAACTCTCTATTACCCCTGTCAACGGCCTGTTTGTATTCACCAAATGTGGCAATCTTTGAGCCGGAAATTACAGCTTTCTCGGCATTTACGATGAATATCTCTTCACCTTCAAGAAGCCTTTTGGCTACAACACTGGAAAGCCTGCCCAGTATCATTCCATTTGCGTCTATAATTGTCATTTCACCGCACCTCACTGCATTATCTTCACACCGGAACCATTGGGGTTCTCTTTAACCAGGTCCTCGATGTTAAGGCAGGACCCCCCTTTTTCCATGATCTTTTCCTTTGCACTGTCGCTAAATCCCAGTGCAGCCACTATTACCTTATGCTCGATGTTACCGGAACTTAACACTTTTCCCGGCACGATAACTGTTTCATCCTCAATAGTATATCTATTGATCTTGCTAAGGTTCACTTCAGAATAATTCCTTGTGGGGCGTTCAAGACGCTTTGCAATGTCCCGCCAGATATTCACTCCATTATCGCGGGATAAGGCCCTGAGGTCAGTGATAAGGCCTAATATGCGTGGATTTGTTTTTCTGATTATTTTACTCAATTGTTGTTCCTCCGTATGACCCTGAAAAAGGGCCTGACTCACGCAGATTCGCTGCGTTCGGGCTCGTACGGCCCATACGCCATAGGATGTTCTAATCCCTACGGTCAGGTTATTTGGAAATAAAAACCAAATTAACTCTGATGCATCTGTGAGTTATATTAATTACTTAATACTACGACGGCTTCATATTACTTGTCAATATAAATAATTTGTTATGGGAAAAAGATTTTCCGGTCCACGTTGTCCTGCGGGCCCGACACCCCAACGTTAATG
>PYCK01000068.1 GCA_009649835.1 Candidatus Methanocomedens sp.
TGCCTATCCGATATGTGTTTTAATTGTACGTTATTAACCATTAATGTTTCCGCACACACGTATTAAAATTATATTTACGTAAACTGTATGAAAAACTATAAACTTATTATAAGCTGGCCATCCGTTTGATATTCCAGGAACATTTCAGCCACTTCATATGACTCCACAATTTCGATCCCCTCTATCAAATCATAATTGCATATCCCCATCATTGAACATGCCAGATCACAACATTTGAACCTGACTCCCATATCTATGCATTCATTGACAGATTTATCATATGCCTGGGCCCCGTACTTATCCTTCTTACCCAGCAACACACCCATAGGCCCCCATAATACCACCATCACATCAAGCCCTTTTTTTCTATAATACTTTGCGAACCTAACTGTCTCCTGGGGACTGGTGCTCTCATAGACCATATTTTTCAAGAGCAACAGGACACGATTGATCTCTGTCATTTCACCACCTCTTCATAGCAGATGTTCGGCTATGTTTTCCATAATAATATTCTCACAATAAATGCATCTCAATTGTACAGGGTCTTTTTTTACTTCGAACTTTGAAATAACAGGTTCCTTTGTGTTTGAAATACAATTGGGATTGATACACTTCACCATACCTTCTACCATTTCCGGCAGTTCTACCTGGTATTTATCTGCCACTTCGAAATCCCTGATAATATTGATAGTGGCCCCGGGAGAAATTAAAGATATCTTATCCAATTCTTTTTCTTCCAGTTCCCTGTTCTCGATCTTAACTATATCCTTCTGTCCAAGTTCCTTGCTTGGAACATTCATAGCCATGGTTACGACGTCACTATATGCACCTTTTATCCCCAGTATCTTAAGTACGTTCATGGCCTGTCCAGCCAATATGCGATCAATGACAGTACCGTCGCGAATGGGTCGCACCCTCAATTCTTTTTCAGCACTCATACCTCAACCCCCATTACAATGGTAAGCAGTGCCATCCTGATGGGTACGCCATAAAAAGACTGCTCAAAATAACGGGCATGGGATGAAGTATCCACAGAACTATCAATCTCATACACCCTTGGGAGCGGATGCATTATTATCATACTATCCCTTACGTTTTCGAGATGTTCGATCGTGATCTTATAGGCACCTGCCATCTTTTTATATTCAGTGGGATCGGGAAAGCGTTCTTTCTGGATGCGGGTCATGTACAGCACATCAATGCTGTCCAGTATCTCCTCAAGGTTCTCTGTCTCACGGACCCGGGCACCCCTGGCCTTCAGGTCAGCCTTGATCTGGTCAGGCATCTTTAACTGTGGTGGTGAGACAAGAGTGATGTTTGCGCCATATAATGACAGGGCATAAGTCAGGGAATGGACAGTTCGACCATATTTCAGGTCCCCCACAATCGCAATATCCAAATTGTCAAGATGGCTCTCCTTCCTGATCGTATACAGGTCCAGTAGTGTTTGCGTAGGATGATGCCCGGCACCGTCGCCGCCGTTTATAATGGGAACGGATGAGAATTCGGCAGCCATTAGCGCCGAACCTTCACTGGGATGCCGCTGTACTATGGCATCGGAATAAGTACTGACCACCCTGATCATATCTGCAAGTGTTTCACCTTTTACAATACTGGTAGCTTCTTTGGAGCCAAGGTTCAGGACCCCCCCTCCAAGCCTGAGCATGGCGGTCTCAAAGGACATCCTGGTCCTGGTACTTGGTTCGTAGAATAATAATGCAAGTATCTTACCAGCCAGAAGGTCAGACCTGCCGCCCCTTGCCAACGGTTCAAGTTTAGTGGCCCGGTCCAGGATATAATCCATCTCGTCCCTGGTAAAATCCTTCATTGAGATTATATGGCGGCGCTCAAACCTCATCGGAAGTAATATGGCGATGTCCTGATTTAAACTTATTGAAATGAAGCATGACCTTTATCAGATTTTCATAAGGCATCTACGCCTATCCCCAGTATATGTCCTGCTCCATTAAACACATCTTCTGCAATGCAGGCACACCCTTTTGCAGCGCTCCACATCCCAAGGGACTGAACCCTGTCTTTGATATGATACTCAATTTTCTCTTTTGTATATTGTATCTCACTGACCGAACCTGAGATGAATACTTCGGGCCTATGCACACCCATTTCTTTCAAGGGAAGGGTCATTGATACGATCTCCATTGATGCGAACAATACAAGAGTATCAACTGCCAGGACTGCTTTTTCGTTCCCGTTGTTGAAATCGTCCAAAAGTTCATCAATGCCGGAGTGTCCTGTCATCCTGGTCACACCCGCTCGCGTGAAGGCTTCATTGGCAGTATACAGACCGGCATCAACGTCCCTGATAGCTGCAAGGTCCAGTGGTCCATGATGTATTCCGGGTGCGAAGATGCAGGCATCGATAGCACCCAATAGCCGTCCATGTGCTGCTGCCAGCGTTACTGTGTTAGAACTGATATCAGAGACTATGAAATTATCATATCCCATTTTGTGGGCATGGTAGGTAATACCCAGCTTTTCGGGACTGGCCCCGTGGGAGAATACATTGAACCTGGCATCCGGTGTGTTGCCCCTGTGTAGCCCCGGGATCACAACGGCAGGTATGCCTGAATCCTTTATGGTATCATAGACATGGGTTCCCCCGCCCACATGAAGCCCTGCACCGTCACGGCTTGTAATACCCCTGTCAGGCACCCGGTCAATGGGTGTGATGCGGTCTATGCCATCTCCCATGGAATATGTGACTGCCATCATCCGGATATTGTTCTTTGATACTTCCAGGCCCTGCAGGATACTGTGCAGCAGTTCATCGCCGGGCATTGCTGCGGCATCCTGCCTGAGGATACTGAATACTTTGCCGTCTGATGATGCAAACCGCATGGATGTAGTACCGTGGTCAATCCCTACGAACATATTAATCTGGAATTTCTAATGCTTATTAAGTTAATTGATTTTAACATTTAATTGTAGAACAAATTTTCAACAAGGTCTTCTTTTGTTATTTTCAAATATGCTGCAATATTCTTTAAAATATTATTCAGCGTTCCCACCTTAATGGGACTATGGGCTGGAATTGTTATCGAATGCTCGTGCCCCATACAATTGCTAATTAATCGAATGTGACTTCCTGTTTGGCGTGTGATTGTATAACCATATTTGCTCAAAACGGTGCATAAGTTTTTATGCGAAACATCCCTCGGCATTCTGGGCATACGTCAAAATCTCCTCTCTGACAAAATGAAGCCTGATCACTCTGGGTATGTCTTGTTCGTTATCAAAATGACATCTTAATGCATCCATGATATTTTCTTTTATTTCTTCTATAGTTTCGCCTTCAGTAAAAATAGAATACCCGAGTGCCTGAGCGTTATAACCCCCTTCAGGGTCATCTTCTATTAAAAACATGATTTCTTTCATGGTGCATATCCTTTAATATCAATAACTTTTCTCATACTTTAAGTTTTATCATGATGATTCCAGTTTTCATACACCTCTTCACTTCCCTGCTTTACCCACCTGCACTTACCCAGCTGAGCGTCCCCGGCGCCCTTGTGGTGAGCAGAGCGGGCTGGCAGAGGATTTTCGATTAATCCGGCAGTCTGTGACGATGAAGAGCCTTGCGCCCCTCCTGTGCAGAAGCGGGCGCAGGGTGAGTATTATCAGGGGTGATGAATCTTTCTGTCTGAACAACTAATCCAGCAGCCATTTCCACAAAGCCACAAACCTGATACTCTTATCACCATAGTTTTCAACAGTCTCCACATCGTCCGTGATTATCGTCCCCTCACTTAACTCGAATTCATCCATAGCTTCAAGCAAACCTGCAATCTCACGCTCCCTGTTTTGCTCTGTCAGGGAATAGCAGACCTGGAAAGCCTGTGTAATGCTCTGTCCCCTCATTACCACAAAGTCGCACTCGTGCCTGCCCTGATAATAATAAACCTCTTCACCCCTTCTGTACAGTTCCAGGAATACCGTGTTTTCATAAAGCTTACCCAGGTCCTCACTGAACTTGAAGCTCACAATATTGCGCAGTCCTGGGTCGATGGCATAGACCTTGCGCGGATTTATTTCCTGCTCCTTGAGTGAATATGAAAATTTCTTCACGAAAAAAATCAGGTAAGCATCGCTGAGATGGTAGGAATACCTCTCTACACTGTCCAGGCTTATACCAATAAAATTCGCTATCTTCCTGAAAGATGACGGAGCTCCGATGTTGGTCAAATAATATTTTGCAAGACTTCGTAACTTATCCACTTTGAGGACCCTGTACCGCTCAGCTATGTCCCGTAAGATAATATCATTAAAATAATCACGCAGTATCTCATTATTCCCGTCAAGCAGTACAACAAGGGGAAATCCCCCGGTAGAGAGATATTTACGCATCATCTGCCTGATCTTCAATTTATTTGTCACAATATCCAGCTTTGTCTCCAGCTTCAGGTTGTTGAATTCCAGAAACTCCCTGAAAGTCAGCGGATATACATGGATATCAATATGCCTGCCTGTAAGTGCAGTACCAAGTTCCTTACTCAGTAACCTGGCAGATGAACCTGAAACAAAGATATTTGCACTCCTCTTTTCATGTAGTGCACGTACAAACCGCTCCCAGCCTTTAACATTCTGGATCTCATCAAGGAACAGATCAGGGGCTGAGGTCGGCTGGACTATCTCCAGATATGCATCAAATGCGTCAATTAAAAACTGGACTGACAATTCGTCAATGAATTTTGGTTCTTCAAAATTAATGTAAAGGGAATTCTTTCTATCCTCTCCTTCGTCGATCATTCTCTTGATATGTTGTTTCATCAATGTGGATTTTCCAGACCGCCTGACTCCGGTTATGAATACGACCTGTTGTGTTGCTTTCATTTTTTCAAATTGTTGGAGATATCTTTCCCGTAAAATTCCACAATCCGGAGTCTTTGACCAGAAATTCCATTCATCCAGTATTTCGATTATTTTTTCTTTTTCCACATTTGGTGTTATGTTTTTTAGATTAAAAAGTCTATCGGTCATTATTAGCAAAAAGTGACCGATATAATCTGACAAAACGTAATCACAGCCCAACAGTTCTTGATCTAAAGCCACGATTTATAGAGCACTACCTAAAATTAGTCAAGTACCGAATATAGATCATTCACATTCATGAAGCAGCAAAAACTGAAGATACATCAGGAAGTCTTTCCCTGTTTCCCATAAGGACAACAATATCATCCTCCAGTAGTTTGTCCTCCCCATCAGGATTGTTCAGCACATCATTTCTCCTCTGGATTGCCAGCACTGTGAATCCCCATTGCTTCCTCAGGTTCAGTTCAGCCAGGGTTTTTCCGTCGGCAATTGATCCCCCCATCACCCTGAAAGTCTCTAACTCAATGTTTGTCAGGTGATGCCCCAGATCATCAATGGACCTGGATTTATGATATATATCCCTGATCATTTCATATCCATCCTTTCGCACCCTTTCAACATTCTTCCGGATCTCTTCCTTTGGGATAAGATACCTTGACAGCACCCTGGAAAATATCTCGATGGAGGTTTCGAATTCTGCCGGTATCACTTCATCGGCACCCAGTTCGTATAGTTCTTCCATTTCGCTGACATAACGTATACGCGTAATAATATAGATGCCTGGATTCAGTTTTCGTGCATTCTTGACCATCATGCGGGTATGTGCAGGATCACATATGGCAACAACCAGTATCTTCGCTTTTGAGATATTAGTAAGTTTAAGGATATCCTCTTTTGAGGCATCGCCATAGAATATGGGCAGACCTTTCCTTTTTTCAGATATCACAATTTCAGGGTTCATTTCCACCACTACAAAGGGGATTTTCACGGCAGACAGCACACTTGAAAGATTTCTTCCGTTTATACCGTAGCCAGCAATAACCACATGTTTTTCAATATCATACCCAACTTTTTCTTTCAGGATGTGATCGGATACCTTTCCTTGACGGGTTATAAAGTCCTCTATCCTTGGCCCCATCTGGATCATAAACGGCGTAGCTATCATGGTCAGTATAGCAGAGGCCAGGAATACCTGGTAAATATCATTATTCAACAGGCCATGCTGGATACCTATCAACGAGAGCACGAAAGAGAATTCGCCGATCTGGGCAAGGGACAGTCCTACAAGGAAGGCGGTATGTATTGGATATCTCAATACAACGGTAGAGACCATGCTCAGCATGAACTTGATCAGGATAACCAGGATCACTACATACAGTATAATTGAAAAATTATCCAATACAAATCCCAGGTCAAGGAGCATGCCTATTGATATGAAGAACAGGCTATTGAACACGTCCCTGAGAGGCAGTATCTCGCTGAGGGCCTGATGGGAGAACTCTGATTCCGAGATGATCAGACCTATTATAAATGCCCCTATGGCAAGGGACAATCCTGCCATGGAGGTCAATGTAGCTGTACCCAGGCAGATCACGATCATACCCAGGAGGAACAGTTCCCTGTTCCGGGTCTTGACAATGTGGTACAATATGGAGGGTACAATGAACCTTCCTGCTACTATTAATAATAAAACGATTGCAATAGCTTTCAGTATCGAGAATATCATGGCAGAGGATGATGTGCCGGCAGTACCGGCAAGTAATGGTACAAGCAGGACCATCAAGATGATGCCCAGGTCCTGGAATATCAGAATACTGATAGTAACTTTTCCGTTCGGACTCTCCATTTCAGCCCTCTCTGACAGTATCCTAAGTACAATGGCCGTACTGCTCATAGATACTAAAAATCCTAAGAATATGGCAATTCCCATGGGTTGTCCTGCCGCAATTGCAATCAAAGTCACAACTACAATGGTCAGGAGCACCTGCATCCCCCCTCCCAGCACGATAGTTCTCTTAGATCTTATCAATTCTTTTAGTGAAAACTCAATACCTATTGTGAACAGTAACAGTATGACCCCTATCTCAGCAAATAGTTCGATCATTGTCTGGTCTTTTACCAGACCAATTACGGAAGGACCGATTATCACACCTGTGACAAGATATCCTACAATAGGGACGATACGCAGTTTATGAAATAAGAAAACAATGCCTATTGACAGGCTGAAGATCAATACAAAATCGGTTAATATTGCAACAGTTTCTAAAGTCACAGCGTACTATTTTGTAATATCTTATATATTTAAATAACCTATACCACTTCAGCTAATAAATTCAAAAGTATTATTGACGATGCTATTTTTTCCGGCAGAGTACTTAGCAGTATACAAAGCTGGAGCTCATTAAATAAATAGCGTTTTATTGTGGTAATGACTACAATATCCCAGATGGAAACCCTCCTACCCCAACAGGATACTGATAAGCAGACAACTGATTTTATCACCCATTTGCTTATTGAACCGAATGCTATCGAGCAGAGGCTGTACCAGCTCAACCTGGCCGCAGCCGCACTAAAGCAGTCCACACTTGTGGTGCTGCCTACTGGCCTTGGTAAGACCATAGTGGCCATGTTCGTCATAGCCAACCGGCTCCAGGCAATGAGCGGTAAAGTCATAATTCTATCTCCCACCAAACCCCTGGTGGAGCAACATGCCTCATTTTTGAAAAAGTTCATGACCCTGCCGCCTGATGAGATCATAGTGTTAACAGGCAGTATACCACCCGCAAAGCGCATAGCGCTTTGGAAGGATGCCCGCGTGGTGGTTTCCACACCACAGGTAATAGAGAACGACCTGCTATCGCACAGGATAGACCTGTCTGATGTGATCCATATCACCTTTGACGAAGCACACAGGTCAGTTGGTAACTATGCTTATGTCTATATAGCCGAAAAATACCAGTCCCAGGCAAAGGACCCGCTGGTACTGGGCATAACAGCCAGTCCGGGTGCCAGCAGCGAGAAGATCGAGGAGGTCTGCCGCAACCTATCCACATCAAATGTACAGGTAAGAACCGATGACGACCCTGATGTAAAGCCCTATGTCCACTACCGTGACCTTGAATGGCGGCACATCAGTGTTCCAGTGGAAATCAAGGGGTTAAAGGATTCTATGCAGCGGGTTTTAGATAACAGGGTTGAACAACTGGCAAAACTGGATTTTATAGACCCGAACAGGAAATATCTAAATAAACGGGAACTTCTTGACCTCCAATCCAGGCTTCAGTCCGGATTGAGAAGTGGGCCTGACCAGCGGGTGTTCAAGGCCATATCCCTGGTGGCAGAGATACTTAAAGTAAGCCATGCCATCGAGATAACTGAGACCCAGGGACCTGAGGCGTTGGCAAAATATTTCGAACGTCTGGAGCATGAGGCGGGTTCAAAGTCCGGCAGTAAAGCCTCCCGCAGGCTGGTGGAGGATGTGCATATGCGCCAGGCCATGTATGCATTGAAGGAATTGGATGTCACGCATCCAAAGCTTGAGATTGTTAAGGACATTGTGTCCGGGCAGCTGCGTAACAATCCCGATTCCAGGGTGATCATATTTACCAATTACAGGGATATGTCAGAACTGGTGACCAAAAACCTGGAGGGTGTTGACAACGTGCGCCCGGTCAGGTTCGTGGGGCAGGCGAGCAAGTACAAGGATACGGGCCTGACCCAGAAACAGCAGGTAGAGATACTGGATAAGTTCAGGTCTGGAGAATATAATGCCCTGGTGGCCACTTCAGTAGCAGAGGAAGGGCTGGATATCCCTGCCACCGACCTGGTATTGTTCTACGAACCCGTACCCTCGGAGATTCGCAGTATCCAGCGTAAGGGCAGAACAGGACGCAGTCATGCCGGGAAGGTGGTGGTGCTGGTGGCCAAGGGTACCAAGGATGAGGCATATTACTGGAGCAGCCGCCGTAAAGAGAAGACCATGAACAGCAAGATACGCCAGTTGGGCGATACCAGAAACGCCCAGTCGTTGGGTGAAACACCAGGTATTCCGGGTACTGGAATGCCGGGGGCTCCTGGGACGTTGGGGACGCTGGGTACAGTGTTGCCGGGAACATCGGAGCAGTCTGGGATAACTGGGTTACCGGGTACGCCGGAGAAGCCGGAAAATCCGGGGATACCGGGGATACCAGAACAGTCGGGGATGACAGGGATACCAGAACAGTCGGAGATGCTGGGGGTACCGGGGACGCCGGAAGAGCCTGCAGAAAAGGCAGGACAGAAACAACTGCTCGATTATTCAGGTGAAAAACTGCAGATATATGTAGACCGGCGCGAGATACGCTCTGGCGTGGCCCGGGCTCTTGAGAGTGCCGGGAATGATGTCATACTGACCACACTGGAAGTCGGGGATTATATCGTAAGTGACAGGGTGGCTATCGAGCGTAAGACTGATATGGACTTTCTGGATTCCATTATTGACAAGGACAGGAACATCTTCGGGCAGCTCTCTGACCTGGCCAGGACCTATGACAGGCCCGTACTTATTATCGAAGGTGACAATCTGTATACGGCCAGGCAGATACATCCCAACGCTATAAGGGGAGTGCTGGCATCCATTGCAACTGGTTTCGGTATCCCGATAATAAGTACCAGGGATGCCGAGGATACGGCGGCCCTGATACAGGTAATTGCAAAACGTGAGCAGGTGGATGAGAAACGCACCCCCAGTCTCCACGGCAGAAAAACAGCTATGACATTGAGTGAGCAGCAGGAATATATTATATCTTCCATATCCAATATAGGCCCCGTCGCCGCCCGCAAGCTGTTGCAGCATTTCGGGAGTGTGGAAAGTGTTATGAGGGCTGGGCCGGATGAACTGATGGAAGTGGAATCTATCGGCCCGAAAACAGCACAGCGTATCAGGGAAGTAGTTGGAAGCGTGTACAAAGGATAGAATATTGCAGGATTGTTATTGCAATGGTGGCACGGGTTAAGGATTCAACAGTAATATTTATGAAAAAAAGGGATAAAGAATCTTGGGCCTATTGTTCAATGTCTTCATGTGTGACGATATAATATGCATCATAAAGTACATCGAAGTCCATGATCTTCTGGTTCATTACACCCCGGCTGTAAGCGTAAGCAGCCTCGGTGTTTTTCTGCTGGAATAGATATTCTTTATTATTAATCTTGACTACTTTGAATACGTCTCCATTTTCCTCAGACCCTACTTGGAGAATATCTCCAGGTACCAGGTCCTTTACAAGATTTGGTCTTGTTTTTGTCTTAACGCCGTACTCTATACTCATTTGATTACCTTCATGAATTTCTTGATATGGTTACACCAGGGCTGAAAAGATTAACATTTGCTTAAATGTATAGCTGGTTAGGGCTGACCTACAAATGGCAATATATCATTTATATGTATCGGCGGCACGACAATAACCCGGTGGGACTTTGCCTTGTTATAGCTTTCAGGAGTGGCCACAGAGGTTTCTGTTGCAAAGACATCTGATAGCGAGTTGGCAACTTTTCATACCATGTTTACTGCTGCCAGACAGTGTGGGCATGAAGGGGATGTTAATACTTCTATGTGAGTTAGTCCTGTATGTGGAGTGCACCCCTGCCAAATCAGGCACACCATGAAGAAAAGCCCGAAGCCCAGGGTAGCAAACACCAAAAAACTATAATATTAACAAGTTCAAAAAAGAGATTATATGCCAGATGTAATGAAAAATATCTATGCAACAATATCTAATCACGTCCAGATGGTAGGATATAGGGAGATTGTAGAAGCTCACGGCAGAGCCAAAGGATTAGCAGGATTCGTTTTTAATGATGTGGATGGATCAGTTAAAGTTATGGCCAGTGGTCTGGAATCTGTTTTAAACGAATTTATTCATGATTTGAAGTCAGACCGCCCAGACACTACCATAGATACCATTGAGATTATTGAAGATATCGCCCTGCCGTCACCATTTGGCAGGATTGCCGTGGATGATGTTTTGGAGTACATGGCACGGTTTGATAAAGGCATTGGAATATTAACCGAACATACCGCATTACTAAAAGACCAAAGTTCAACATTAACCGAACATACCGCATTACTAAAAGACCAAAGTTCAACATTAACCGAGCACACCACATTACTAAAAGAAAATACGCAGGTATTACATAGTATGAATGAAAAACTCGACACCCTGCCCGAAAGAATCGCCGAAGCTTTGAAAAAATAATTTTATCTCCGCTCACGTAGGGCAGGGAAGCCATTAATATTCTCCCAGTCGTATATTTTGCCTTCCTGCAGGTTGAATAATCACACTATTTCAGGAGTAAACACTGGGGTTTTCGTTGCAATGACATATGATAGCGATTCGGCAACTTTTCGTACCATGTTAAATGCTGCCTGACAGTCTGGGCATGAATGGGATGTTAATACTTCTATGTGAGTTA
>PYCK01000069.1 GCA_009649835.1 Candidatus Methanocomedens sp.
ATTGATACCCTTGCCCACACATTATTGTATATAGCAACATAGAACTGTGAAGAATTAATATGAACAAAGAATTTACCATAGTCATCGAGCAGGATGAAGACTGTATCTACATAGCATCTGTGCCCGAACTTGAAGGATGCCATACACAGGCAAAAACCCTGGATGAATTAAAAGAAAGGATAAAGGAAGCCATAGAGCTTTATCTGGAAGTAGAATCTGACCTTATTGATGAAGTACCATTAGAATTCGTTGGCATCCAAAAAGTTGAGGTTGCTGTCTAAATGGATAAGATTGTCCCGCTTCCTGCTAAAAAGGTTATCAAAGCACTCGAAAAAATAGGTTTCCAGCAGATAAGGCAAAAAGGAAGTCATCTGTTCATGCGCCATCCTGATGGCCGGACTTCAATTATTACAATCCATCCCGGTGATGACATTGGAAAAGGGATGATAAGGAAAATAATAAATGATGCCAAGATTACCAGAGAAGAATGGCTAAAGCTGGTTTGAAGTATTTGAAATTAATTTGTTTGACAGTAACCGACTCTTCCTGTTGAAATCTCCATTTTAACCCTATTTTTCATTGTAACCATCCAACCTTTCACCCCGTATATGACCTGAAATCCCACCCCTGCTCCTTGATCATCCCCAACAGCACCCTGCCCTTTTCAGGCGACAATGACAGTATCAGTGCGACCACATACTTGCACAACCGCTACCAGCACATGCCCCGTCGCCAGTCCTAGCAGTCGTGCAGGATGAAACGGCCGTTCTAATCCACATAAATGCAATATCCCCCTACATCGGCCACCAGCAGGTCGGGCACGAACTTCGAGGGGCTTTCCACGAGCGCACTTTCCGCACGTCTTTCATCAAACATAGTATTTTTCGCATTCTTTACCCATCAGACTCAAAATATCCCACAATTCATCAGTCATATTTGCTACACTTTTCTCAACAGTTCCATCAAGTGGAATTGCCAATTCCGTAATCCTCCTAAACAAGAAAAATACCCACCTCATTGTTGGACTCTGTGTAGGCTTCTTAACCTGATTCCGTACAAATTTACCAGTCTCTTTTAACCCACTCCTTAACTTCCATTGTGCAATCGAATAAAGGAACAAGCACAATACCATTATCATTGACAATGCTTCAATCCTACTTTCCTTCTTCAAATACACCTCTGAAACATGAAAGCTCTTATCTTTCAGAAACATGAACCCACGCTCAACATTACCCTGACTTTTATAATACGATAGTATTTCATCAACTGTAAGATCAAGATCATTTGTAGCCAGAACAAATCTCCCAAGTTTTTTACGTTCTTGTGCTATTACCTGTCTATCAACTTTGATTTTTGCTTTAATCAGATAAAATGTTTCAAGTTCTTCTCCCTTCTTTGGCCTTCCCCTTTTGCCACCAATCCTACGTGATTTTGATTCAATTGATAGCTGTTTAAATTGATACATTTGGTGTTCTTCAAGCCATTTTTCTGCAGCTTGATTTGCATCTTTTTCACATGCATGCTCCACCCTTTTCAATTTATTAAGAGATTTCTTTGCAGTATTCAATTTCTTCTCAATGTTGTTGTTAAATGTTTTCTCCATTTTTTTTTTCGTCGCTTTAGATTGGATCAATACCCACTTTTGCTCCATTCCACCATATGACGATGTCGTTTCATAATACGAGTATCGCTTATCTGCACAAACTTCTAATTCAACATCTGTATTCTGAAGATCTTTCACTTCATTGATTGTTGCAGGTACTCTTGTGATCCAAAGAGTTTTTTCCCCTAACTCTGTGATGTTATCGTCACTATAAATCGCACTATCTGCAATGTGGTACACTTTTTCGTCCAATTCAAGACTCGTCTGAATTTTCTTGACGGTTTTCACTAATGTTGTTTTATCAGAAGCATTTCCCGAAAGAGTTTCTACAAAAAGCGGTATACCTTCCTGATTACACACCATGCTCAATACATAACGTTTCAGATCCCATCGCATATCTTTAGGGTGACCGTAAGTAATCTCAATAGTATTGAGTTCAGGATCACGATTCTCGTAATTTCCATGTAAACTGAAATTGGTTGTGTCGGTGTGCAGAATATGGTTGCCAAATGGAACGTTTTTCATAGCTTTGAGGACTATCTTGTTGAAAAGTTCAGTACAACCGTGTTCATAAATTTTATCAAGTGTTCTTCCAAGAACGTCGTCGTTTATGTGTTCTGGAAGTATTCCTTCTCCTAATAATCGTTCTGTTGGAAGGTTTTCAAAATAGTCAGAATAAAGGTACAGTCGGCTTTCGTTGAATCCCAAACCATTCAAACACATGGCTTTAATTACTGTGGAATGGGATAAATTGTGATTTCGACTTTTTGGTATGTTGGCATCTATTATATTTGCAATACCAAGTTCGTCAAACGTTCCGCTAACTAATCCTAAATGTGATAGTGTTGTAGTTGTTATATCTATCAGTTGTTCATCCCCTCAGATGAGTTTACTGGTGAAATGGGCGAAGTTGATCAAAAAGATTCACTTTTGGGATTTACCTGCGGAAAGTGCGATAGATTACACAGTTGACAGTATCGGGATAATTTTCATTCTCAATAAAGCAACCCTTACAAACAAGACCATGATACATGCATATTTCACATGCTTTACCACATTTGCCATAATATTTAATCATATTTCCAACTCAAGAAATTAGATTTTATAGATAACATTACTACAGATAAACAAATAAGTTTTTCCCAATATAGAGGCTGTCCATTAATTCAAAATCCCATACAAAATGATAGCCACAGAGAGCACCGAGGACACAGAGAAGATAAACTCTGTGCTCTCTGTGTGCTCTGTGGCAAAAAAAGGCGGAAATCAATGTAGTCTGGTGGTTATTTGTACTGCAACGTTTGATGTGACCGTAATTGTTGGACAGCCTCTATAATTATAGTAAAGACCGGCGTTGGGAAAAAATTCACTTATCCTTCCTTTCGAGCCCAATGCCCTGCTAATCAAAAAGGTATTATAGTAATTTCACTAAAGTCATAAACAATATTTAAGGTTATCATTGAGGTTATATTATGAGTGGAGATACGAAGAATCCTTACGATAATGCCTGCGGGCAGATTAAGATATGCGCAGCACAGATGGATATGGAGCCCGGGCTATATGAGATACTTATCAGTCATAAAATGATACATACCGTCTCCCTGCCAATTAAAATGGATAATGGGGAGATCGAAGTATTCACCGGATACCGTGTCCAGCATAACGATGCCAGGGGACCCTATAAGGGCGGTATCAGGTATCATCATGAAGTATCCATGGATGAAGTAAAATCCCTGGCAATGGGGATGACATGGAAATGCGCGCTCATCGATATACCTTACGGCGGCGCAAAGGGCGGCATCGTCTGCAATACAAAGAAAATGTCCATTGGTGAGAAGGAACACATAACCAGGCGCTACACTACCATGATATCCCAGTTCATCGGTCCCTACAGGGATGTGCCTGCGCCTGATATGTATACAGATGCCCAGACCATGGCATGGATGATGGATACCTATAGTGTCATAAAGGGATACTCTGTTCCTGAAGTGGTGACCGGCAAACCTATCGGGTTGGGAGGAAGCGAAGGACGTGCTGAGGCTACCGGACGGGGCGCGGCAATAATCTTAAGGGAGACTGCAAAGATCCTGGGTATGAAACTAAAGGGTTCAACTGTTGTGATACAGGGTTTCGGAAATGTGGGTGTTAACGCTGCAATGACGTTATACAGTATGGGTTGCAGGATTATCGGAGTAAGTGATTCAAGAGGCGCTATATTTGATCCTGACGGTCTAAACCCCAGTAAGGTTTTTGCCCATAAATTAGAGACTGGTTCGGTTGAGGGCTTCCAGGGAAGCGAAAAGCTGACCAATGAAGAACTCCTTGAACTGGAATGCGACTTTCTTGTACCTGCTGCACTGGGGCACCAGATCACAATGAAGAATGCAGGAAATATCAAAGCGAAGGTGATCGTTGAAGGTGCCAATAATCCCACCACGACCGAGGCAGACGAGATACTTGATAATAACGGGATATTACTTGTGCCTGATATTCTTGCAAACTCAGGCGGTGTCATGGTGAGCTATCTTGAATGGGTGCAGAATATCAACCGACAGCACTGGAGCCTGACAGAGGTTAACCAACAGCTTGAGGCAAAGCTGGTATCATCATTCAGGAATGTATGGGATGCGAAAGAGGAGAAGGGACTGAATATGCGGGATACCAGCCTTGCCATCGGGGTGAGCAGGGTGGCCGAGGCGATCAAGATGCTGGGGCTGTTCCCTTAGGAACTGCCAAGAAATAAGTTGGTACATTTAACAGACGATTTGTGTAGATATACAGCACATACGCCAATCTGAATTACAGTTTGCTGCATAACAATCAATTAATATATGCACTTGCGGTTGAAGTTGATGCTTGGTTTGTCCCAACCGCAGCAGAGCTGCGGGGTATAACGACTAAGATTAAATTCAACTCAATAGTGATTGAAACAATTGATGATATGTGAAATTTGCAAATAATTATGTGGTACCAATACATCTTGAACTGATATGGAATCAGATATCGAACTTCTTGTTAAGAAATACGCGCTCCAGAATGCTGTCAAATACGGCAAAGCCCCGCAGCAGGGTGCAGTCATGGGAAAACTCATGGGAGAGCATCCCGAGCTAAGGCAGAGGGCAAAGGAAATATCGCCGCTGATCGGCACATTTTTAAAGGATATCGCATCAGGGACGCCGGAAGAATGGCAGGCTGAACTGGAAGCAATAGCGCCCGAACTGATTGAAGAACTCACGCAGCGCAAGGAACCGGACAAGGGCTTAAAGGAACTTCCCCGTGCAAAAGGCGGTGTGGTCATGAGGTTCGCACCCAATCCCAACGGCCCGCCCACACTGGGCAGCACCCGCGGGATTGTGGTCAATAGCGAATACGTGAAAAAATACGGGGGCCGGTTCATAATCAGGTTCGATGACACCGACCCCGTGACCAAGCGGCCCATGCTGGAAGCTTATGACTGGTACCTGGAGGACTGCAAATGGCTGGGTGCCGAACCTGATGAAGTGGTAATGGCATCAGACAGGCTGCCTGTTTATTATGAATATGCAGAGAAACTTATCAGGGCAGGGCATGCCTATGTATGCACCTGCACCCAGGAGGAGTTCAAGAAACTAAAGGATAACAAGCAGGCATGTCCACACAGGGATACTTCGCCTGAGGACCACCTGCATGAGTGGAAGCGGATGCTTGCAGGGGAGTACGAGGAGCGCACGGTAGTGCTGCGTATCAAGACCGATATCAATCACAAGGACCCGGCGCTGCGTGATTGGGGCGCGTTTCGGGTGGTCAGGACACCGCACCCCCGCCCGGAAGTGGGTGATAAGTATGTGGTCTGGCCGCTGCTGGATTTTGAGGGTGCAATTGAGGACCACCTGCTGGGTATGACACATATCATCAGGGGCAAGGACCTGATGGACAGCGAGCGGCGGCAGAAATATGTTTACGATTACCTGGGCTGGACCTACCCCCATACCTCACACTGGGGCAGGGTAAAGATGCACGAGTTCGGTAAATTCAGTACCAGCGGCCTGAGAGAAGCTATTGAGGCAGGGAAGTATTCCGGCTGGGACGACCCCAGGCTGCCAACCTTACGGGCACTGCGCCGCAGGGGAATCCGGCCTGAGGCACTGCGCAAGTTCTTTATTGACATGGGTGTGGGAGAGACCGATGTGAGTCTGAGCCTGGATAACCTGTATGCTGAGAACCGCAAGCTGATCGATGCTGATGCTAACCGTTATTTCTTTGTGTGGGACCCGGTGAAACTGGACATCACGGGATCACAGGTCACAGACGCGAAACTGCCGCTGCATCCATCTGTGGACAGGGGCTTCAGGGAGATTCAAGTGGGCAGCAGTGTGCTGGTGTGCAGCCAGGATATCAGTGATGCAAAACCCGGCGACCTGTTCAGGTTGAAAGACCTGTACAATATCAGGATCACGGGGCAGGGCACGGCCGAGTTTGCAGGACACGAGATTGAGACCATAAAGAATGGCGGCGGGCGCATCATACACTGGGCACCTGTGGACGGCATACCTGTGAAGGTGCTGACCCCGGATGGCGAGGTCACAGGCATCGGCGAGGCTGGTATTGCGACCGAAGTGGACAATGTGGTGCAGTTCGAGCGGTTCGGGTATGTGAGGATAGATAGTGCAAACGGCGAAATTATCGCTTATTTTACGCACAAGTAAGATAGAGCAATGGAACGAACAAGAAGTCCCAAGTTCAGCAAACCGGTGTTTACCTGCGGCGATGGACTGCGGTTTGCCACGCCCGAGGTTGTAGGTCGCTACCGGGCCGGGCGGCTTAAGTGCAGTGTGCTTGCCGATATCAGCTGCGGGATAGGGGGACAGGCCGTTTGCTTTGCAAAGGAATGCGGTAGCGTTTACGGAATTGACATAGACGGTGAAAGACTGGAGTGTGCCCGCCGTAATGCCGGAGTGTACGGCGTGGACAATATTACTTTTATTGAGGGCGATGCCCTGTCGCCGCAGGTGGTGGAGCAGGTTGCCGATGCAGATGTTATCTTCAGCGACCCGGCCCGGCCCGCAGAGGAAGATGTGCGGCAGACTGACAGCCTGCGGCCCGGAATTCCTATGGTGATGGAGGCATACAGGGATGTGACAGGCAGTTTTGCTTTTGAGGCCCCGCCCCAGATGCCGCCCGAGCGTATTGATTTTAATTGCGAGCGCGAGTACCTGGGCGTGGACGGGCAGTTGAACAGGCTGACGCTGTACTTCGGGCCGCTGAAACGATGCGAGAGGTCGGCTGTGGTGTTGAAAGGGGGCAGGCATTACAGGCTGGAGTCGGGCGTGGACGCACCTGTAGTTATACCAGAAGTGGACGAACCACGGGTCTATGCCTTCGAACCTGACCCTGCAGTGGTGAAGGCGGGGCTATTGGGGGAACTGGCTGGTGGGTTGGGTGGTAAGGTGGAACTGGTGAGGATTGATGCCAGACGCAGCCTGCTGACATCTGATGTGTTGCTGGAATCGCTGTTCTTCAAGCACAGGTACAGGGTGCTGGACAGGGTGCCATTGGACTGTAGGAAGGTCAACCGCTCGTTAATGGGGCACGGTATGGGTAAGGCTGTAATACGGTTCAGGATAGCGCCTGAGAAGTATTGGGATGCGCGCAACCGGATAGAGAATGGACTGATGGGGGAGGGGATAGCGCATCTGTTTGGAATAGCAGACCAGGTTTATGTGTGTGAAAAGATTTAAAAAGTAATAATTGTTTTGCAAATATTGCATGCTGTCGGATTACTTACTGTACTTTAGTAATCACAGTCTGACAGCAGGGCGAGGATGAGGATGTCGGCGGAAAGAATATTCAAATCTTGCGGTTAATAAAATTATACAGTTTACAAGTTCAGGAACTCAACCAGTTCCAATGTCCTGTAGACCTTCACACAATTCTGCCGCTGAAACCCTTTATCTTCACTCCATATCCCATCCACCTTAGTCTTCATCGCAAGCGCCAAAAATGGTGTATCATCAGGGTCAATATCCTTCATAATCTCTTCAGCCCGTGGATAGCAATCAGCATATTCTTCATGTGGGTAAATAGAAATCCTTGAAAAAAGCATATCCATGACATACTGAAGGTCATCTGAAGTCAGTTTTGACTTTTTTTCAATAAGGTTGGCATGATTCATGATCTCGGTGAAAGTATATTCCGGCGCCATGAGTTCAAAACCTGAATCCATAAGGATGCTGCGCCTGATAGAATTGGATATAAGTGAGGAGATAATTATGTTGGTGTCAATGACAAGCCGCATTATGCCATCTCACCAGATTTGTTTTCATGGTGTTCGCGTATGGACTTTTTTACAAGTTTTGAAATCTCGTCAGCATCCATTTCAGTGAGTTCGCTTTTTTCAAGAATGCTATCAAGTATCTGGACTTTGCTTGCATATTCCCACATGGCATTTCGGGCTATAACACTCCATTTCACTTCATTATGATGTTTTATGACCTTGTATAGGTCATCCGGGACTGATAGGGTCATGGTGGCCATATACATAATTATGTATGTACACATACTTATGTGTATTGTCGGAAAATAAGGAGTTTTGCTTCCTATCAACACGATTGTGATCCTGGTCGTTCTTCTGGTTCTTATTACAGTTGTTTTGATCCTGGTCTCCCGCGGCAGGAGCAATTTCACTGACTTCGGTGAGGATAAGATTGGGATTGCAGGAGATACGAGCGAGTGTGAGTTGAAATGTTATCAGTGTTGTAGAATTGATACTGTTGAAAATTGTAATGATCAATTATATCATTCAGATACTACTGGTTGTAATTGCATTTGTTGATTATTGTATTTTTGTTATTATCGTTTCATACATATAGCCATTTAATGCAGCACCTTTTCTATAATCAGTCTCAAACTCCAGAACACCTTTACTCCCCTCATACCTCACAACGACCATGTACAGTTCGCCGTCGTCGGTGGTGTCTACCTGCTCCATTATGAGTGATTTCATGCTGCCGTACTGCTCTTCAAGCGCGCGGGCCTGCTCTGGCTCTATCTGTGCAGCCTCCCGACAGCAGGGCGAGGATGAGGATGTCGGCTGTCAGGGGTTTGATGAGCGGGTGCTTAGGAGTATACACTGTGTTAAAAAGATTTAATGGTTGCGATTAAGTCTGGTTTGGATTAGGATTTTTTCAGACACGGATTCTGGATTGCATCGTCTGTGGACATTGAGTGTGGCCGCCGCCAACAGTTAAAATATAAAATTTAAGTTGTACTCATGCAGTGGAACAATTAAATAACACCGTACATCTGTGTGTATCTGCGTCCATCTGTGGTTATATTTTAAACAATGGAAGGGACATAATCGTTGTTACCATCCTTTGTGTACCTCTATATACTCTGTGGTTTGGAATGAATTGACTGCCAGCCGCCCACCATTTGTACATGCCTGGCTGCCTGTCATTTTAGATATTATATTAAGGAAGCCTCAAAAAGAATCAATCTTTCAACATCTTACTGTAAAGGTCTGTACTCATCCAGAATCCATGTTTTTGAAGTTCATCCAGTACATTTTTCATATTTTCAATAAGACCTTTTCGATACATTACCTTTAGCAATCCCAGAGTCCCAATGACCTCAATTCCGTATGCTGCAGCTGCCCTTCTTCCGGCAAGGTCGTCCAGTAAGATCAGGTCGACATTCTGCTTAATGGCAAGAGCAATTGCTTATGCTTCCCCTGCATCCAATGCAGATGAAAAAGCGACGGACTCATGTTCTTCAATTTCCACGACATTGATCCAATCGGCATTTTTAACTTCATTTGAACCTTTCAAATCGTTTTTGGTGACTTCTTCATATACTGCTTTAGGTATCGAAATATCACCAAAATCGGCTAAAATATCAAGCATACCAATTGCAGAGAAAAATATCAAAGGTGATGAATTACTGACTATCTTCATCTAATAAACCCAGCCTTTTTGCAGTCTCGATATCTTCTTCCAGTTCTGCAACGCCGTAATTTAATGGTATGTTTGAGTCTTTCATGATGCCCAACATCTCAACCAGATTCATTTCAAGCAGTTCTGCCATCTTACCGAGTGAAATCTTTCCTTCTCTATAAAGTTCCATCAGGAAGTTCTTTTTCACAAAGTATTCTACACGATCCTTTCCTATGCCCTGTGAATATAATATGTCACTCGGCAGATGTATTTCGGTTGTGATTATTTTCAGTTCTGCGCCCATTTTCACCATAATTTGTTTGATGTACATTTGTTATAAACATTTGCACCCGTTTTTATACGGAAAAAAAATTGAATGGAACTGCTAAGTTTCTCGTATTCCGCGGCGGGAGTAATTTCACTGATCCTGGCGGGGATAATATTAGGATTGCGGGTAGGACGATTGAATGATACTGTACATCTGCGTGTATCTGCGTCCATCTCTGGTTATGCCTGGAACCACAGAGGACATTGAGGACACCGAGCGCACAGAGCATTGCAACCGTCCTCTGCGTTCCTCAGCGCACTCTGCGGTTCGCAATGAATTGATTTCCAGCCGCCCGCAATTTGCACTTACCCGGGTGCTGCTGCCTGCTGCCGGTGGGGGTGTGCTGGCGGGCGGCAGAAGAGTAGTTAATCACTTGATACTACCAGTAAAACCGATAGATTTAATTATTTGTATACAAAGTATAATAATCATGATACCAAAATTTATCAACAGGGAAATTGAACTGGAATTCCTTGAAAACTGCTACAATAGTTCTTCCCCGGAATTCATTGTCATATACGGCAGGAGAAGAGTTGGTAAAACCGAACTAATACAAAAATCACTAAAAGGCAAGCATGGTGCTTATTTCCTTGCTTCAAAAGATACGACACATGAAAATCTTAATGAATTTAAGCAAAGCATTGCAGAACAACTAAATATTCCCCTCTTCTCAAAACTTGAATCTAATACATGGACTGAAATTTTCGAGAATCTTGCAGAATTCCTTGATGAAACAAAAAAGACAATTATCGTAATAGACGAATTCTCCTACCTCATAGAAGTTGACAGGGCCGTACCGTCACTGTTCCAGAAAATCTGGGACCAGATACTGAAAACAAAAAATGTCATGCTTATTCTTTGCGGCTCAAGTGTCAGTTTAATGGAATCTGAAGTACTTGGGGTAAGGTCCCCCCTCTTTGGAAGAAGAACAGGGCAATGGGAAGTTACCCAGTTACAGATAGAAGCAGTAAAAAAGTTCGTGCCCGGATACAATACAGAAGACGTATTGAAAACAATTTTCATGCTGGGGGGGATTCCTGCATATCTTGATAAATGGGATGATGGGAAAACGGTTTTTGAAAATATGGAAGAGCATATCCTGTCTAAGGGGAGATATCTCTATGAGGAAGCTGATTTTTTATTAAAACATGAGTTTCGTGAGCAGTGGATATATGCGTTGATACTCAAGAAACTGTCCCTGGGATATAATTCCCTGGCAAAGTTATATTCAGCCACGAATATGGATAAGGCCAATCTTTCAAAGTACCTGAACACGCTTGAGAATTTACATATTATACGGCATATCCTACCTATTCACAAGAGAAAGGGCGGGATATATGTGATAATTGATGATTATTTTGATTTCTGGTTCAGGTTCGTGTACAGCAACAGGGGCATGCTTGAAGTGGGAAATAAGAAACAGGTAAGGGGTAAGGTTGAAAGGGACTTTAATAGTTACTGCGGTAGACGGTTTGAATATCTTGTTGAAAAAATGGTGGGGTGGAACTGTGTTGAGATTCCGTTTGGGTACACGGGGATTAGTAAGTGGTGGCATAAGGATGTTGAGATTGACCTTCTTGTTGTGAATGATGAGAGCAGGGATGTTTTGTTTATGGAGTGTAAGTGGAAGAAGCTCACGTTGAAGCAGTCATTGAAAATACTCGGGGAACTTGAGATGAAGGCTGAACAGGTTGACTGGAATAAGGGCAGGAGGAAGGAGTTTTTTGGTCTTGCTGCAAAGAAGATCGAGAGTAAGGACGAGTTAAGGGAAAAAGGGTTTGTTGTTTTTGATCTGGATGATGTTTAAGAGTTTTTTGTAAAACTATTATTATAATTGTTATACATATAATGTTACTCTGCCAGTTGTCCTGCTTCGTGTATCTCGCGGCGAAGCCTGAGCCGAATATAATTGCGGGGGTGGTTGCGAATACTTTCGTATATGATTGAGGGAATCAAGATACAAAGGAAACGCAGGACTAACTCACAACAGGATCGCTTTTTAACAGTTCAGTCCGGTAAAATCTTGTACTCAAGATCAATGACCTGGTAGTTCCCCTTACGTAGCAATGAACCAACAATAATGGTTTAAACCTCACCGTAGAATTATTGCTAATGAACGATCCGGATATTACCATACCTAAAGGCAGAGGTATCTATTCGCTGTTACTGGAACTAAAAAAAGATATGTGCATAACAGTAGGGGCACTGGGAGAGATCAAGTTCCCTGCCGGTTATTATTCATATACTGGCTCGGCAAGAGGTGGCGGCGGTTTTGGCAGGATCAGGCGGCACCTGGACGTGGCAGCCGGACGTAACCCGACCAGGCGCTGGCATATAGACTACCTGTTGCCACATACCATTCCAAAGGGCGTGGTGATGACAACTACCGACCAGAACCTGGAATGTCAAATATCAGAAACCATCGGGTCACATACTGAAACGATACACAGGTTCGGGAGTTCCGATTGCAGTTGCATCGGTCACCTGCACCTGGAAAGAGATATGGAAAGATTAGTACGCATTGTGACCGATGCACATGACATAAAGGGATTATTCAAAAACTTTATTCCATTTAACATTCATGTATAACAGTCAGTGACTTTTTAATTCATTCAGGATAAATGGATCATGTCAAAAAAAAGATTAACCGCAGAGGACACAGAGGTTCGCAGAGGGTCGTTATTTTACTCTGCGTCCCTCTGCGCTCTCTGCGGTTTTTCGAATCGTCCCAGAAAATAATAAAAAGTCTCAACAATCATGTAAGATACATAGGTGCGTTATGAATAACATTTTACGAAGAGGACGCCTGGGATCAAAACAAGATCCGGATGTCCTGAATTATCTTTCTTCCATGGATGCGGACAGGATGATATTCGATGCAGACCTGTTAGTAGACATGGCTCATGTGGTAATGTTAAGCGAAGTCGGGATCATAACCAGGGATGAATGTGTACTGATCCTCAGGGCCCTGGATACTATTAAACAGGAAGGGTTTGAAAAGCTTGACATGTCATACGAAGACATACACATATCCATCGAAGCAAGGCTAATAAATCTGGTAGGCGAGGATACAGGTGGAAGAATGCATTCCGCCCGCTCCCGAAACGATGAGGTCGCTACATGTATCCGCTTCGGATTAAGGGATGAACTGCTTACATTGATGCATGAGCTCATCACCCTTAGAAAGACCATGCTGGAGATCGCCAGGGAGCATACAAAGACCCTGATGCCCGGATTCACACACCTGCAGCATGCCCAGCCCACTACCTTTGCCCATCATCTGCTTGCCCACCACGATGCCCTCTCAAGGGATACCCAGAGGTTACTGGGTGCATACATGAGGACGAACTTGTCCCCGCTGGGAGCAGCAGCATTCGCATCAACCGGATTTGAGATCAACCGTGAACGTACACGTGAACTGCTTGGATTTGACGAAATCGTTGAAAACTCAATGGACGCTGTAAGTACCAGGGATTTTGTCCTGGAATCCATATCCGTATTTTCCAACATAATGACAAACCTGAGCCGGATTGCAGAAGAGATCATTTCCTGGAGTTGTGAGGAATTCGGATTTGTGGAACTGGATGACCAGTATGCTTCCACATCATCCATCATGCCCCAGAAAAAGAATCCTGATTCTGCTGAACTGCTGAGAGGGAAGACAGGTGCGGTTTACGGATGCCTCATGTCTGTGTTGACCATCACAAAAGCACTATCCATGAGCTATAACAGGGACCTGCAGGAGGTTACTCCCCACATGTGGAGGGCGGCTGGTAATACCATCAGTTCAGTAACAATAATGGCAGGTATGCTTTCCACTATGAAAATCAATACTGAAAAAATGGAATCTGCGGCAGGCACCGGTTTTTCTACAGCTACAGAACTTGCTGATACGATTGTCCGGACAACTGAAATTCCCTTCAGGACCGCACACCAGATCGTAGGTACGCTGTCAAAGAGTGATGTCAGGACACTTGAAGAGGTGGACAGGATCGCACTTGAGATAACAGGCAGGAAACTTTCGGATGAGGGGCTTAGCCAGGAGATGTTTGACGGGGCTCTTGATGTCATGGAGAATGTAAAACGGCGTAATGTAGTCGGAGGTCCCTCACCAGTTGAAGTAAGCAGGATGATAGAAGAGCGCAATTACCAGTTATCGCTGGATATTGATACGCTTGTGAAAAAAGCCAATTTCGTCCAGGATGCCATGAAGAAGCTTGATAACATCAAGGATTCATTTATTGAAAGAGGTAATGCATGAAAGTAGAAGAAGGAGACAGCGTACTGGTAAAACAGGGTGGGCGTACTTTTAACGGTGTACTTATGCCATCAATCACCAACAACGCTGTCATAAAATTAATGAACGGGTATAACGTGGGATTAGATCCCGGTAATATTACCATGGAGCTGGCTGGGAAAAAACAGGATATGCGATCTGCAACAGTAGAACTGCCGCCCCATGATCCCGGCCTGCCCGATGTATCCATCCTATCCACAGGCGGGACCATTGCCAGTAAGGTGGACTACAGGACCGGGGCTGTGACCAGCCAGTTCACTGCAGAGGATATTTTACTGGCCATTCCTGAACTTACTAAGATTGCTAATTATAATGCCAGGGTTTGCTACAGTATCTTATCTGAGAACATGCAGCCTGAATACTGGGTCAGGCTGGCAGAGGAAGTCTATAATGAGATAAAAGCCGGAGCTGCCGGGGTGATTATCACCCACGGTACTGATACCATGATGTACACGGCAGCAGCCCTTGCGTTTATGATCGAGACGCCGGTGCCTGTTGTGTTCGTAGGCAGCCAGCGCAGTGCTGATCGTCCCAGCAGTGACAATGCCATGAACGCTATCTGTGCAGCAAAGGTGGCTACCAGCGATATTGCCGGGGTTACTGTGGTCATGCACGGGACGACCTCGGACGATTTCTGCCATATCCACAAGGCAACGAAGGTCAGGAAGATGCACACCAGCAGGCGTGATGCGTTCCAGTCGATCAACTCAAAGCCGCTTGGCAGGGTGGATTACCCATCCGGCAAGATCACAACCTACCTTGACCATGCCGGACGGGGGGAGAGGGAACTGGCCATTAATTCCAATATTGAGCCCAGGTGCACGCTAATTAAATATACTACCGGGGCAAGTCCGCAAACCTTGCTGTTCGCGTCTGCCAATTATAGGGGTATTGTTATTGAGGGGACAGGGCTTGGCCATGTATCCACTGAATGGGTGCCGTATATCGAAAGAACGACCGAAGCCGGGATACCTATCGTAATGACCAGCCAGTGCATAAGTGGCAGGGTGTGCGACCGGGTATATGATACAGGGCGCGACATCCTGAAAGCGGGAGCCATAGAGGGCGAGGATATGATGAGCGAGGTTGCGCTGGTGAAATTGATGTGGGCGCTGGGGCAGACAAAGGATATTGATGAGGTCAGGAAGATCATGACCACTGATATGGCCGGGGAGATCACCAGGAGTTCCCGGACCTGAATCCATTTACTAGCAGAATTGGACTTTATGTGAGGATGTTGAAATTATGAACGATAAACCGAGATTTGTATTTGAATGCCAGGAATGCGGGAAATGCTGTGAAAGGGATGTAACTGTATATCTGGGTGACATAAATGACTGGGTGGAGCATGGGTTGATGTACAAGGTACTGCCCCACTTGTCTATAGTGGGGGATTTTGGTTCTGTTGCCATTCAACTGGACAAACAGACAAAAGATGACCAGACTGTATGCGCATTGTATGACCTTGAAAAGAGCGAGTGCACCCTGGATGACAATAGGCCGCTTTCCTGCCGTTCGTTCCCCTTGGGTTATAACGGTAATAATTATGTTATTGTGGATATGGACTGTCCGGGACTTGGGCAGGGCAGCATAACTGCGGAAAAACTTACCTTGATGAGGGACACAGCCAGGGCCGGGTATGAGAGCAAGCAGCAGACGCAACATATTCTGCCTATGTTGGAGAACCTGTTTATCAGGAAGATGACATTCGAGTCACAGAAGGCCATGGGAGAGCTTACTCCTGAGCAGAGGGAAGAGCTTGAGAATATCCTGAAGGATAAGGAAGAATAGGTCTTAAACCCAGGAGAATATCCAGGGGATGGAATCTGGTATAGATGAAATATTCTATTATTTTTTGGTCACAAACTGACCTGCATCAAGGTTGTTAACATCATCAATTTCTACTGTAGCATAAACCGTACTTCCTTGTACCAGTTCA
>PYCK01000007.1 GCA_009649835.1 Candidatus Methanocomedens sp.
GACCGGTGTAGAATGAGTGTAAACAAATGTTTTGAAAAAAGGCTCCTGCGAAAGGGCCGCCCAGACAAATCGAGAAATTAGATTTTTTTAGTCTGCTTTTATATATTTTACATAATCTTTCAAAGCATCAATTCCCCTGACAATCCTGGGTGCATTCTGCTTTACGAATTCGATCTCCTCAGATTTTGAATTTGGACGTTTTTGTTTATAATTTTCAAAGACTTCTTCGCCATCATAATCTACAAAGGCTATCCTGGCACCGAAATCATCTGGTTTTAACAGGCATGCATCACCAGTTACAACAGCTATGTGATGGGGGTGTGAGATCAATGAGTCACTTAGAGCATTTGAAGTCTTGACACCTTTTCGTATAAGGTCAGCTGAGAGTTCATTAAAATCTGTAAAAAAGTAGAAAGAGCCATGAGGTATTGTGGCGTTAATTCCATCAATCTTGTTGAATTCTTCACTCATGAAGGTTCCCATAATACGGTGAATATCTCGTACAATTCTCATATATTCATCAATTTCTTTATTTGGCTCATAGGCAGTTATAGCCGCATATTGCGTAGGCGTGGAAACATTAGTATAGACCGTTGCGGCAATCTTGGTGAAGCCATCTACCAGTTTTTGCGAGCAATTCTCAGGTAAAATGCAAAACCCTAACCGGTACCCACCGGCAGACCTGTCCTTTGAAAGTCCATTTGTGATCAGTGTTCCTTCCGGGTATACCGAACCCATACTTGTGAATTTATCAAAATCATAGGTGATCAATGCATAGATCTCATCAGCCAGGACCAGTGTCCTGTGTTTTCGACACACGTCTGCGATCTTCTCAAGTTCTTCCCTGGAATATACTGTACCTGTGGGGTTGTGGGGATTATTGATCACCAGGATATGCTGGTCATCAGGAAGTCCTGATAAGAATTCATCCAGGTCATCAGGTTGGATCTTGTAATCGAACTCGGGCTTAAGATAAAAAGTATGAAAATGTTTATCAAGCAGTTTGATCTGTGGAGAATACCCGATCCACGAAGGAGAAGGGATTACCACACCGCCCTGTACCATATCGAAGATAATATGGATAAGTTCCTTTGTTCCAGGTCCTACGATGATTCTTGACGGGTCAACATCCAGGTTAAAATACCGTTTATTAAAACCGGCAATAGCCTCCCGAAGCTCAGGAATACCCTGCGCAGAAGAGTAATGTCCTTTGTCAGTATTCTCTGCCAGTGCTTTTTGAATTGGCAAAGGCACTTGAAATGGGGATTGCCCGAAGGCAAATCCATAATAATCAAAACCGCACGCAATTGCTGAACATTTTTTCCTGTGTTCAGAGATCATGAGTCCGACCCGAAGGTTTTCAGGCATTGTGATTGCATCTACATGCGGCTCAAGTGCAATTTCTTTCATATTCTAACTCCCCTATACATGTTCTATTTCTGTATGATTTGAAATCTCGGAATTTGTCGTGCACAGGTCATTAATGTTCAATCCATGGACATCATTATTCCCGGTCAACCGCGCGAAATCCATTAATTCATCAGTAGACACATGCAAAAAATTCTCCAGTTTTTTAGCAGAGATATCCACCTTCAATCTGGCCCGTAATTCTGGGTCATGCGTAGTCACTCCAACAGGGCATTTTCCTGTATCACACAACCTGTACTGCTGGCACGCACAAGCCATCAGGGCGGCAGTTCCAATAGCAACAGCATCGGCCCCCATTGCCAGTGCCTTTGCAAAATCAGAGGATACCCGATGTCCTCCTGTGATGATAAGAGAGATATCGTTAATACCGTTATCATCCAGGAATTTCCTTGCTCGATATAGGGCAAATACTGTAGGGACCGATGTTGCTTGTTTAACATGCCTGGAAGCAGCTGCAGTAGCACCCGGCCTGCCATCAATTGTAATAAAATCAGGTTCAGCGAAGACTGCAATTTCCAGGTCTGCTTCGATATGACCGGCAGCGATCTTGATCCCTATGGGCTTGCCCCCTGATTTTTTCCTTAGCCAGTCCACTTTCATTTTGAGATCGTCTTTATTTTTAATATCTTCAAAGTGAGAAGGACTGATAATGTCTGTACCTTCAGGATATCCCCTGATCATCGCAATTTCCTTTGTAACCTTTTCAGCAGGTAAATGTCCACCCATACCCGGTTTAACTGATTGCCCGATCTTGATCTCAATGGCATCTACTTTTTTAAGATTCTCGTCTGTGACGCTGTATTGGTTGGGTATGTATTCGAAGATATATTTATAGGCATTATCAAAAGACTCCTGTAATATCCCGCCCTCCCCTGAACACATGGCAGTCCTAACAACAGCGCTTCCCTTTGCTAAAGCTATTTTAACCTCTTTTGATAATGCACCGAATGACATGTGGGTAATATAGATCGGTGTCTCGATCACCAGGGGATATTTGGCTTTTGGACCGATGATAGTTTTCGTATTGACCGGTTCATCGTGGTTTAGCGGAATCTTGGCCAGTTGTGCTCCTTTTATGAGAATATCATCATATGAGATCACTTCCCTGGTAGTTCTCATGGGTTCTATAATGGATTCTCCTGTGACAGATATCTTATGAATATCTGCCATATGTGCCTCCAGTTCATCAGATTCCCGTTCCCATTCCCCAAGGTATCCCCCCAGTTCCATTTTAACAGAGGATACAATGATCTTGCTCTTGGCTCCACAATGGGGACAGGTGATGATCTCCTCAATTTCTTCCTGTTTTACGTCCTCTTTTAACGGGATCTGGTGAGTTTTATCTGATTTGCAGATGGGACATTTCCAGTCATCAGGAAAATCCTCTGGTTTGGTACCAGGTTTCATGCTGGTGACAGAGTCGCCCCTGGTATCATCGTACTCAAAAACATTACAAACATTGCATCGGTATCTTGTCATACTAATCTCTCTTGATCCACCCTTTTTATGGGGGGTGTTATTTTTTCAGTATCGACCATGATTTCAATTAAGGTTGGTCTGTCTGAAATAAGGGCTTTTTTTAGGACATCATCCAGTTCACCGGGGTCTTCAACAGTATATCCTTCTCCACCGCATGAAGTAGCAAACCCGGCAAAATCGGGATTAGGGAAACTGACCCCGAATTCAGGATAATGTTCCATTTTCTGTTCCTTTTTGATATTCTTCAGTTTGCCGTCATTAAATACAATTACTGTGATGGCCAGATCTTCCCTTACAGCAGTGGTAAAATCAGCCATTAACATTCCAAATCCACCATCACCTGTTACACAAACTACTTGTTTGTCAGGGAAATCAAGTTTTGCCGACATTGCAGCTGGCAGCCCGAACCCCATGCTGGCAATGTTAGCTGACATAAAAGTTCTCTGTCCCTGGCAAATGAATTTCTTGAAGAACCAGTAGGTATGATCCCCCACATCCACACAGATGATAGCATCATTACTGATGTTTCGTTTAAGTGCCTGTATCACAAAGCCTGGATTTATTGGTATTGATAGGTCGTGAGCATCCATTTCCAGCTCCTCAAGATGCTCTTGCTTGATCCGTGCGAGAATTTTTTCAAACTCGCTATTCTCTTCCTTTTCATGTATGAATGGGACGAGTTTTTTGAGCGTCAATGCGGCATCGCCCACCAGACCTACATCCACATTTGTAGTCTTTCCAACCCTGGTGGAATTCATATCTATCTGTATGATCTTTATTCCGGGTGGTATCAGGTTAGCCTGTCTGAATCCAGTCCCAATAAGAAGGAGCAGTTCACACTGCTGTATCGCATATGCCGCATGTTTGGACCCAATGGCACCCAGTACTCCCAGGCTGTACTTGTGGGTCTCATCAATAACACCCTTTGATCTTGATGTGGTGGCTATGGGAGATTTCATTTTTTCAGCAAGCTCAATTAACAGATTACCTGCGTGTCTTGAACCCCAACCTGCAAGGATTGAGACTTTTTTCGTTTCATTGATCAACTTTGCGGCTTTTTCAATTTCTGTATCATCAGGCGCTACTTCATTATTGAATACTCGCATATCCTGGATATATATAGGTTCATCAAGCTTTTCTGTCAGAATATCTGTGGGGGTGCTCAATACTGATACACCAGGATTTTTGTAGGCATACTTGGCAGCCATTAACACCAGTTTAAGGGCCTGGTTAGATCTGGCAATGGTCTCAGTATACGATGCAAAAGAACAGAATAATTCCAGCTGCTCGATCTCCTGGAATGCCTCGCTTCCCAGATAGACCTCAGGGACCTGACCTGCCAGTGCCAGAACCGGACTTTTATCAAAAGCAGCATCCACCAGCCCGGTCATTAGATTGGTACAGCCAGGACCGGCAATTGAGATGCATACACCCAGTTTGTCTGTCATTTTTCCATGAGCACAGGCCATGAATGCTGCAGTTTCCTCGTGTCTTGTGAGAATGAATTTGATCTTGTTACTTTTCCTTATGGCTTCGATCAAGGGCAGATTGGAACTACCTGGGATCCCGTATATATATTCCACTCCAAGGGAGGCCAGTTGTTCAACGATCTTTTCAGCTACGTTACTCTTTACAGCTTCATCAGCTTTTGCAACACCTTCTGGAACAAAAGCAGATTTTGGGGCACCGCATACAGGACAGCTGAAGGTCTCGGGCACTTCGCTGAATTTTTTACCCTGTGCTACCTCGTCATAGACCCAATTACATACAGTACATCTAAATTTTCCCATAATACCCCCTGAATGAAAAAAATGGATATGTTTCCATATCCAGATATTACTATTTTATTTACATTCCAGCTTGCTCTTTTTCAGAGCCTTTAGTGCAGAAATACATGTGTTTCAATCCCATCTTCTCTGTAACGGGACATCCACCGCAGATGCAACCATTTTCGTCGGTTATGCAGCTGCTTTTCCCGATTGTGGGAAAACAAAATCCGCCTTTTTCACCGCATTCCACCCAGGAAGGGCAGGTGCCGCAAATACACATTGACAACACCATTGTTTTCTTTTGTTCCATTTCTTCTGGACTCATTTGAACCTTCTCCGTAAGTTTAACCCCCTTTTATTGTTTACTATATGCCATTTTTTACTATATAAAATCTCACCAAAGGCAAGATAATATAAAAAAACCTTAAACCTCGAATTGTTTTAATCAAATTCGTTAACTTCCTTACCAAGGAAATAACCTAATATTGTCCTGATGCCAACGATTGCACCGAGCAAAATAATTTCCTCTTGAGAAGGAGCTATAATAGTCTGTAAAATATCGCCGGCAATGAGAAAATCGAGACCAAAAACGATCTTATGAGTGAAATCTCTGCGGATGTCATGATACCCCATTACCGGCATTCTTCTGATCTCAAGATTCAATGTCTTAATTGTGGCTATGATCCCACCATAAAGTATCATTGCAGCGCCTATATACGCGAAAATCAAAGATGAAAGATCAATAAATTCTGTGAACATAATTTTCAATCACTTTTTTGGATCTCTTCAAGATCGTGTGGGTAAATTTTCACTATTTAAGCTGGTGAGGATAAAATTATCTTTGCGTTCTTAGCGCCCTTTGCGATGAATTAATAAAAACATCAATGAAGATGACTACGTTTTTCATATGGCACCGCAAAGTACGCAAATGGCGCGAAGAATCCAATAGTCTGGCTATGATACCCGCTCAATGTTAAAGAGAGCCATTTTTTTGACGTTCAGGGTGCTTTTCCAGTTTCGCAAAAGTACATTCCTTTTAGCCCGTTTGTGATATATACTGGACATGCTGTACATTTGCAGCCTTTCTTCTCGATGGTCTGATCTGAATTTCCCCGTGCGCAGAATAAATAGGGCTGAGGCGGGAAAGGGAGACTGGGACAGGTTCCACAATAGTCCATGCAAATATTAAGATTCTCTTTTGTGTCTTCAACCGACAATTCAATCACCTTTTAGAAAAAGAAAAAGGGCCTCATCAGGCCAACATCTTCTTGAACATATTCCGGACCATCATTCTTTTCAGAATGAAATAATCCTGGGTCGCAGCCATACCAGCGCGCTTTTCCAGCATTTTCCTGTCGTCAGGCCATTTGGACATTATCTGCTTTAATGTACCCATCAGGACCATTCGCTTATCCTTGGGAAGTTTTGTCATGATATCAGTCCTGGTCTTGACTACTTTGAACATGGCATCTTCAGGGAGCTCTCCGGCAGCATCTAACATTTCGCCTATTGCCTCAATTCTTTTATCATCAGGCATTTCTGAGAACTGCTCCATCCGGGCACCCAATATCTTCGCCCTTTCCTCCTCAGGTTTTGAAGCCAGCATCTCAACCACTTCCATCATCTGGTTAAACCCTTCTGCCTTCTTTTTATGCTCCTTACATAGAGGACAATTCTCAAGATGTTCATTAATCGATGCTGTATCCTTATCTGCACATGCCTGACATTCTTCTGCTAATTTTTCCAGTTCTGCTTTTGTGGTCATGGTCTTATCCACTCCTCAAAGAACATTCTGGTTTCATTATTATATAGTTTTGGGCAGTTAATTAGTTTTTAGTTATCATATCTCTCAGAAATTTGTACAATATGCCCCTGTTTCAATAATATTCAACTTCAACAGGGGAATCCAGACGTATAATAACATCAAACTTACTAACATCTATACCAGCAATTATTGTAAGAAAATCTATAGAACATCCAAGTAGAGGGGATATTGACAACACCGCATCTCAAGTTTATTTGGAATTGGACAATTAAAAGTCCCGCCAACGCAATACAACCATTTCTGCAAAGTTTTATATATTGAAAGAACATAAGAAGATTTGATTAGAAGCTATTTTATAAGTGGCACTTGTGACGGTAATTGTTTTACTATTACTATTTCTGTGAATCTGCTTATTAGGATAGTTTATAATTGTAATTTAAGGAAGTGTAATATTTTGTTCGGAAACGTTAAAGAAAGTGCTCCGGTAGAAGCTGGAGAAACATATGAAGTATCGATTGAAGACCTCGCAAGAGAAGGCGACGGTATTGCAAGAATTGAAGGTTTCGTTATATTTGTACCTGAAACACAGGTCGGCGATGAGATCACTATAAGGATCAATAAGGTAATGCGAAAATTCGCAATTGCAGAGAAAGTAGAATAAAATTAAACTGACTGATTCAAGCCAGTTTTAATTCCCTGGCATCGGGAACGATGCCCGGGAAAAACCATTTTTAGTATTTTTTTTTATTATTGGTGTTAGTTATACTACTAAACCGATTCTTTTCATTTTTTCATTTTCACTTATTGGAATAAAGTAATATCTATTCAATGACTAATATAGGATCGTGACCGAAGAACTGGAAGTTATCCTTGTTAAGAAACTTGAATACAAGCGTGTTGACTGCACCTGTGGGGTTGCTGTGATGTCTAC
This sequence comes from Candidatus Methanocomedens sp., assembly GCA_009649835.1. GTDB lineage: Archaea > Halobacteriota > Methanosarcinia > Methanosarcinales > Methanocomedenaceae > Methanocomedens_A. The sequence goes on from PYCK01000007.1 coordinate 7,373, forward strand.
TGACCCTACGCCCGATATAAGCAAAGCAATTAAAAATGCTGCAAGGGAGTTCGGTGCAAGGTTCAGTATACTGGATACTACTGTGCATCCGGATGCAGTGTTGAGGTATCATATAAAGGAATTGCCCGCGGTTATAATTGAAGAGAAGAGTTACCCTGCCGATGGGGGGGTTGTGAGGAAAGTCCTGGGTGAACTTTCCGGGCAGGTATGAAATTTGCTAAAATTGATACTTCCAGGCTTTTATCAGAAGTCATGACAGTAGAGTTGGCAGATTGTAATTATAAAAGTAAAATATGCTCCGGCCGGGATTTGAACCCGAGTTTTCGGCTCGAAAGGCCGGAATGATTGACCGGACTACACTACCGGAGCACGATGATGTTTTGCAAATGATTGGATAATAGTCCCGGGCGGATTCGAACCGCCGTCGCGGGCTGTCCTCATCCTCGACTCACAAAGAGTCTCGGGTTCCAAAGGCCTGCAGGATTGACCTCTACCCTACGGGACTGCAGAGTATCCTAATAGCGCATTAAAGTACTTATTCTTTATTGTCGTTACAGGGGGAGATCCCTGACCAGGGCTGGAATTATGCACACAGAAGAGCCGTTACAACAAAACCTTTATGTCATTTCAATGCATCCATAGGCAACAGTCTCCCTACCAAACATTTTGTGCCCGGGTGGGGTAGGGGTTATCCTATAGGACTGTGGATCCTTCGACTCGGGTTCGATTCCCGACCCGGGCCCCATATTATTTTCCAGTCCAATCCATCCTTAAAAGAAAAGTACAGCTATTAGAACGAGAAAGGTGGGACAAAATATACTTTATGTACGGTAAAAAAAAGATGCTGTGACCGGAATTACCGGTCATTAAAAAAAGTTATTTTACGTCCAGGTTATTCTTCAGTCGCTTCCTCAACGTTTTTGGCAGCTTCTTAAGCTACTTCTTCCGTTGACTCTTCGTTTGTCCCCTCTTCCCCGGCCCCGCCGCCAAGCAATTCATCGATGGACTTGCTGCCGTATTCCTCTACGACCATGTTGATCTGGCTGATATCAGATGAGATCTCTTCGCCCCCCATGGTCTTTCGGCGTCTCATACCTTTAACAAGCGACTTGAAACCTACTCCACCAGTCACAAGTATCTTTCGCCTGGGTGAACCGGGAAGACCACTGCGCATGGGAAAACCGCCCTTATCAGTCCCGCCCTTTATTTTCAGGGAATAACCCGAAAGACCTACAGCGTCCCCGCTTACTACATCACCTATACTTTTACCAATAAAACTATTAGCATGACTGCCAGAAACCTCTACCTGGTGTGCCAATCCTGTATTTTTGTCTGAAACTATGATTCGGAAATCTGCCATTCATTATCTCCTTTATGGGATTATTATCATTATTTGAAATCAGATACGTGATCCATATCTGAGGTATAACGGACTTAACAGGCTATAAACATATTTAATATTATCGAGGTATGATGAGTTTTATCTCTTAATGGTTGATGTGCACGGCAC
>PYCK01000070.1 GCA_009649835.1 Candidatus Methanocomedens sp.
AATATAGATTATTTACCATATCTGGTATCAAAATGTTTTTATTTAGAAAAACGAACTATTTTTTAACGGCGGGAAATAAAGCCCGGCGTTATAGAGGGAAGAATTTACAGGGGGTTGACCAATTGAAAATAACAATGACCTTCATTGACCGGGAGAAAATAAAGAGACTGAATGACATTAAAACCGCAGAAAATGAATTCAGGCACCTTGCCGGTATTTCACAAGGAAAAAAGGCAAATAATTAATCAACCAATGGCCTGGGCTGTTTTTCTACAGGCAAAACGGGAAGGGGCATGGTGTTTACCAAAAGTGGGGACTGCACCTCTTTTGCCCTTTCGATCAGTATCTCTTTACCTGACCGGGTAAGTCCGAACAGGGGTATGGCAGTACCCACCTGGATGAGAGGTTCCACCAGTTCCCTTATATTTCCTGAAGCGCAGCTTGTGATTATATCTACCTGGCTTATCATGTTCCTGGCATCATCCTCACAGATGCCGGTGAGGTGGGCTGCCATTAATACCACCTGAATCCCAAGCCCGGCTTCAAGTTCACGCAACTGCGAGGCCATGGCAGGGTCAACCACTGATACTGCGATTCTGCCGTGCCCCTGTTTGGCTGCCAGTTCCAGTCCTGCGGCCTGGTCTATCCTGGCAGTGGCTGGGTCAAGCACATGACCGCCCATTACGTGTATGGCATCTATCACTTCAGGGATGGGGTCGGTTTCCACCAGGCCCGATATTTGGGCACTCATGCCCTGGACAAGTGCAGGGCTGGATGTGATCACGGTCCCTGCCCCGTCGCATACCGTTACTGTGGAATCGATCAGGCCTTTGGCAAGGGCAGTCATCATCACCTCTGAAATACCAAAACTGGCGAATACGCCCAGATCAAAACGCCTGCCTGGTGTGAACATGCCGAATTCCCTGATACGCTGTTCCATGTTCTGCCTGGCGACCCCTGGCGTGATATTCTCCACCCCGCTGGCCTTGTTCCACAGTGGGCACCACTTAATCTTTGGCTCACCCACTTCCACTACCTTACCATCCTTTACTACCACCTTTGTACGTCCAAGGATCTCCATGATGTGTGCCATAGCATTATTCTCTTGGAATGGAGCAGATATAATTGATTCGGTTACGGTAAAATAGTAATATGTATCATAGTAAGACAGGAGCCGGAATGAACACATACTCAAAAAAAGTGGCAGTGGAACAGTTTAGCAAGCGCTCTAATGCCTATGTGGCCTGCAGTGCCCTGATGGACCAGGCCGACCTGGATACTGTGGTGGGACTGCTGGAGCCAACCGGTGTGGAGCGTGTGTTGGATGTGGCTACAGGTACGGGTAATCTTGCCATGGCCCTGTCGCCTCATGTGAAGGAGGTCATTGGCATTGATATCACGCCCGGGATGCTGGAGCTGGCTGTGCGGGCTGCACGGGAGAAGGGGCTGGACAACATCGACAACCTGGTTGGGGATGTGGAGCACCTGCCCTTCAGGGAGTCGGAGTTCGATGTGGTGACGTGCAGGTTCTCATTCCATCATTTCCCAGGACCCCGGATATCCCTGTATGAAATGGCCAGGGTACTGCGACCGGGTGGCAGGCTGGTCATTGAGGATATGTTATCTTCTGAAGATGCTTCAAAGAGCGATTACCAGAACACAATGGAGAACCTGAGGGACCCGTCGCACATCAAACACTACAAGGCATCTGAGATCGAGCAGATGCTGCAAGAGGCTGGGCTGGTGGTGGTTGACAGGGTTGGTGGGAGTTCTGATTTTGACTTCGGGCACTGGATAGAGATGGCTGACCCGCCGGCCTGGAATGTGGAGAAGATCAGGGAGATGATGAGGCTATCGATGGAGGGGGACCTGTCCGGGCTGGATGTGCGGGTGAAGGATGAGAGAATGGTGTTTAGTTATACGACGGCGATAGTGGTGGGGAGGAATGGTATTTAACAAGCCATAAAACAATAAAACAATTAGATAATTATTGTTGCTCCATCTCACTCCAGATGCGTAAAAACCGCTGCAAGGCCGTAAAGTGGGACGTGATTGCAATCACCACGATAACCCAGCCCAGCAGTTGCATAGAATATATCTCGAAAGGGTAAACAACATTTGCGGCAGTGACCATGATTATGAGTGCCAGCCGGTCTGCCCGTCCCATGATACCGCCGTAATCCCGCCCTACTCCTACAGCCTGGGCCTGGGTGCCCATGTAGCTGGTTATCAGCACTCCTGTGATGGCGGCGGCTCCTATCATCCAGTGGGCATATCCGGCAAAGAATATTCCGCAGATGATGAAAGTATCGGCATACCTGTCAATAACATGGTCCAGCAGGTCGCCCCGGTCTGACTGGATGTTCTTCTGGCGTGCCATCACGCCGTCCACGGCGTCTGTGAATGAATTCAGTATAACAAATACAAGGGCTGCGGCAAGGTACAACCGATTGTCTGGGGAATAATAGTAGGATACACCTGACAGTAATGCAAATATGAGCGAGAGCATAGAGACATTGTTCGGGGTCAGACCCATGCGGGCAAGGGCCGAACCTGAAGGTTCCAGGATGAAGCTAATATACGGCCTGTAGGTGTTGAGGGTCATCAGAACACCTCCTCGCTCCAGTCGAACCGCCCTGGCAGATACTTTTCCACCTGCTCAAAGTTACCGGCCGACAGGTGCCCGATTATCGAATCCACCAGTATGGCAGCGTCTTCGGGTGAGGATGTGGTAGTCTCTACTTCATATACCCTGTCGTGTTGTTGGGTGGCTTCAACCAGTATCACATCCAGTGCTTCAGCTTCCATGTTTTCCCTGACCTTTTCCTTGGAATATGCCCTTTCCCCAAGCCTATGGGCCAGTACGCCGGGTCTGGTCCGCAGCACAATGACCGCATCGCTCCCTTCCAGGTAGTGGGATAAGTGTCCTTCAATGATTATTGTTATGGTCTCACCCTTTACCAGTTCATCCAGGCGTCCCTGGAGTGCTTCCATATCTGCCACAAGTGAACCGCGCAGTTCATCCTTTCCGGTATGAAAGCCTTCGTCAGTTATCATCCGGTTAATATCTATGATCCTGTACTTCTTACCCAGGATGTGGCATATGGTGGTCTTACCAGTGCCGGGAGTACCTGTCAATGCGATTATCATGTGGAGTACCTGTCGATGCAATTATCATGTGGAGTACCTGTCAATGCGATTATCATGTGGAGTACCTGTCAATACGATTATCATGTGAAGTACCCGTTAATGCAATTATAGTCAAAAACCAAACAATTTAGACTATCTTTGCGGACTTCGCGCTCTTTGCGGTGACCAAAATCATACACCGCAAAGGACGTGAAAGAGCAAAGTGTTCAGGATATATGTCAAAGATATTATGTTCTTGACTATATTATAATTGCAATATACGGGTAAGTGCGTCCACAAGCCTGATATTCTGGGTAGGGGTGCCTACAGTTATCCTTATCAGGCTCTCCCCCGCATCCCTGAATGATGTGCAGTCACGTACAATGATGCCCTCTTCCAACAACGCCTCTGTGACATCTTTGCTCTTCTTTGGAGATACATCGATCATAATGAAGTTCGCTTCAGAAGGAAATACCTTGCAATGACCAGATAATCCATCATTCAAAAACTGCCTGCCTGTTAGCACATTATCGATAGTCCTTTTCCTGTAATCAATGTCCTGCAGGGCTGCCAGTCCTGCTGCCACAGATATCCTGCTTATGGCAAATGGGGTGGTCACCTTCATATATTCCCTGGTTATCCACTGCGGTACCACTGCGTAACCAATCCTGAGACCTGCAAGTCCCATAGCCTTGGACATGGTACGCCCCACAATAAGATTATCATATTCTGTTACCAGGCCAGTAAGGCTCCTGTCTGCGAACTCCACATAGGCCTCGTCAAGGAACACAATCGCCCTGGTGGATTCTACGATCTTCCTGACATCGGCTTTAGGTACAGTGTTGCCTGATGGGTTATTGGGTGAGACAAGGTAGATAAAACGTGTGGAATCGCTGAGTGCCGAGATCACAGAGTCAGTATCCACGCTGTAATCGGGCAGCCGCTTCACATAGACCGGCACCCCGCCTGCTGAGCCCACAGCAATCCCGAAGTATGAGAACGTGGGGGTGGGGATAATAACATCTGTACCGGGCTGCACGAAGAGTCGCATCAGTGTATCAACCACACCGTCCATACCTGCACCCAGAACTACATTATCTTCCGGATAACCCACGTAGTCTGCAAGGGCACGCTTAAGTTCGGCAGCGTCTACCGAAGGGTACACGCTTATAGTATCAGCCATGTTACGCACAGCTTCTACTGCCATGGGCGAGGGACCCAGCGGGTTCTCATTCGAGCCCAGTTTGATGATATTACCAGGTTCAATACCGTAGCCGGCCGCTATCTCCTCTGTGGATTTGCCTGGTACGTACTCCTTTATTCCCTTGATGGAGCCCTTTATGAATTCCTTAGCATGCGTCATTTAGCCCTCTCAATACCCTCTGCCACAACATCTATCACTCTATCTATCTGCTCCTGTGTTATCACCAGGGGTGGCACGAATCGCAGCACAGAGTCTGACGTACAGTTAAGCAGCACACCGTTCTCCCTTGCATAGTCGACAACTGGCCCGCATTTGACTGCCAGTTCCATACCTACCATCAATCCTTTTCCCCTGATCTCCCTCACAGCTTCCAGTTCAAGTCCTTCCAGTTTATCTACCAGGTAGCGTCCCATCCGGGCCGACCTGTCTACCAGACCCTCATCCTCTATTACTGTAAGTGATGCCAGGGCAGCCGCACATAACAGGGGCCCGCCGCCAAAAGTAGCTGCATGGTCACCTTTTTGCATCTTTGAAGCGGTCTGTTCCCTTGCCAGGAGTGCACCCATGGGCAATCCACCTGCCATTGCCTTGGCCATTGTCATGATATCGGGCACTACACCCGAGTGCTCACGTGCGAACCACTTCCCGGTTCTGCCCATGCCGGTCTGCACCTCATCAAATATGAGCAGTGCACCAGCATCGTCACAGATATCCCTTGCCGCTTGCAGGTAACCATCGTCGGGAACACGTATACCCCCTTCACCCTGGATAGGTTCCAGTATCAGGGCGGCCGTGTCGTTGTTTACGGCACCTTTCAGTGCCTCCACATCGTTGTAGGGTACAAACTCCACCTTTTGGATGAGAGGCTGGAAAGGCTCCCTGTACTGCGGTTTGTGGGTCACGCTCAGCGCACCCATGGTCCTGCCGTGGAAACTGTGTTCTGCAGCCACAAAATCGGTTCGTCCGGTGGCCCTGCGGGCAAGTTTTAACGCACCTTCTACAGCTTCTGTTCCTGAATTGCAGAAAAATACTCGGTCCATACCTGTCCTGGGTACAAGCCGGGCTGCCAGTTCGGCTTGCTGGGGGGTATAATATAAGTTTGAAACATGAATGAGTTCTGACACCTGCCTGCTAATTGCTTCCACTACGGCCGGATGACAGTGGCCGATATTGTTGACCGCAATCCCTGCAACACAATCTATATATTCCTTACCCTGGCTGTCCCGGACCAATGCACCCTGTCCGCTGGTAATGGCTATGGGTTGGCGGGTATAGTTCTGGAAGACATACTTTGAATCCTTTTCAATGATATCCTGGTATAAGTCTTTCATGGCTCTTCATATCAGTGATATAAGTTTTACGTGATAAAATCTTTGATGGGACCCGGTTGGGAAAATAAACAGCAGGAGCTAAACCAGTTTTTCCACACTTTTGGCAGCTTTCTTCAACTCAGTTAAAATAAGACCCAAGCCCCCTTCTTTGCTGGCAAGTACTACAATCAGGGCATTGGGACCGGCAGAATAGGTGATCAGGCTGTTCCCATCGGTTTCCACAACAATTGAATTAGGCGCTTCATTGCTGAGTCTTTTTGTAGTGGACTCAGCAGACATATGAAGTGTGGCTGCCAGGGCTGCAAAGGCTTCACTGTCCGAATCCTGGGTGGCCCTGGATACCATTAACAGTCCGTGACGGGAGATGATGGCAGATAGCTTGATATCACCCAATGATTCCAACTGGATTAAAATTTCTTCAAGCTTTTCCTTTAATGTTGCCATATTACATCCCACGTCTCCCAACTGCACTTATGGCTGTGTTCAATATGAAAATAAAATATATTACAGTAATCTGGAACACTGTGAGAGATATTTTCATAATAAGGACCATATCATCTCCTGGTGTGGGATTGATCAAATATTCGATTACTGCTGCAATAAAGAAAAAGATCGAACCGACAAACATCATATTAAAAGCTTTAATAATCTGGTCATATTCAAGGAACAACCTGGACCGGATGACATCAGGATCTGTTTTTTTCATAGTGGAAGCTATAAAGAAAAAGATTACCACAATCATCAGCCTGACAATGAAATCAATTGCATCGAAAATAAAAAAGATATTATCCATTCATCTTTCCTCGTATCCGGACCGGCACTATTGTTCAATATTGCTCTTAATCTATTGTTCAATGCTATATATTTTACTTTATTCTACATATTGGAAAATTA
>PYCK01000071.1 GCA_009649835.1 Candidatus Methanocomedens sp.
CAACAACATTATTGCAGATAAAAGTAGTTCTTTACAATGGGTGATCGGGTGGTAGAAATAAAGAAAGGATTAGAAGATGTTTTCGTATTGGAAACAAAAATAAGTTCAATAGACGGAATAAAGGGCATTTTAGAATACCGGGGATTTAACATACATGACCTGTTACATCTTTCCTATGATGCTGTTTCTTACCTCCTTATTCACGGCAAAATACCGGATGAAAAGGAGATCAGTGCATATTCACATCAATTGAAAAAGGACAGGGGAATACCTGAAGAAATGATACGGGTTCTTCATACCTGTAATTTTAACATAGAAGCCATGGATGCATTGCGCACAGAAGTTTCTTACATGGCTCATTGTGATCCTGACATGAACGACAATTCATATGACGGAAATATACGGAAAGGTACCAGGTTAATCTCCAAGTTTCCCACTATTGTTGCAGCATTCCACAGAATACGAAATAACCAGGAGATTGTAGCACCCGACCCACATTTATCTCATGGTGCAAATTTTTTGTATATGCTCCGGGGGACGAGGCCGGGTGAGCTTGAAGCTGAGCTGATTGAAGCGGATTTTATTCTCAGTGCTGAGCATGAGTTAAACACCTCCACATTTTCTACACGAGTTACGGCATCGACACTCTCTGATCTCCACTCAGCCATCATTTCCGGATTAAGCACACTGAAAGGTCCGCTCCACGGAGGTGCACGCATGGCTGTTATGGAAATGCTCGATGAAATCTCTGTACCGGAACATGCAGAAGAGCATGTACTAAACCTTATTTCAAACAAACAACGAGTAATGGGATTCGGTCACAGGGTTTACAAAACATATGACCCACGAGCCAAAATATCCAAAGAGTTGGCAAAAAAAATAGCAGAAGAAAAACATGAACAAAAATGGTATGAAATTGCGCAAAACATTGAGAATACTGTTAATCGCGAGCTTGTTGAAAAGCGAGGCAAACCAATTTATCCAAATGTCGATTTCTATGCAGCAGTTATTTACAGGTATCTGGAGATAACTCCCCAGCTCGCAACCTCTGTATTTGCTATTGGAAGGGTTTCCGGTTGGATTGCGCACATTCTTGAACAGTATGCAGACAACAGGCTGATAAGACCGCGAGCAAAGTTTGTAAGATAGGGTGGCATTTATGGAGACAACGCCTGATCCATTCGGGGCGAAAGATGTACTGGATACCGATGGTTCGGCTGTAGGAATGTATCGTATACACAGGCTTGAAGAGCTTGGCATAGGAAATATTTCGCGCCTCCCTTATTCGATCAAGATATTACTTGAATCATTGTTGCGGCATTTGGGTGGTCAGCATGTAACAGAAGAAGATGTAAGGACTCTTGCCAGGTGGGAGCCAAATGCGTTACCGAAACATGATATTCCTTTTATTCCTTCCAGGGTTTTGCTGCAGGATTTCACCGGGGTTCCGGTGGTTGTTGATCTGGCAGCTATGAGATCAGCAATGCAACGATCAGGGGCAGACTATTCCCTGATAAATCCTGTCATCCCTACAGACCTAGTCATTGATCATTCTATTCAGGTAGACTATTATGGTACATCATACGCGAGAACATATAATGAGAAAAAGGAATTTGAACGCAACCGTAAACGATATGCATTTCTGCGCTGGGCCCAAAAAGCTTTTGATAACGTTCAGGTAATTCCACCGGGAAGAGGAATAGTCCATCAGGTAAATCTGGAATATCTTGCATCTGTGGTTAATTTCAAAAAAGTGGATAAAGAACTGGTTGCCTTTCCGGATACCCTTGTTGGAACCGATTCACATACCACAATGATAAATGGACTCGGTGTACTGGGATGGGGTGTCGGCGGGATAGAAGCTGAATCTGTGATGCTCGGTCAACCCTACTATATGCCTATTCCAGACGTGGTAGGAGTTAAGCTCTTCGGCGAATTACAGGCCGGGGTCACGGCGACTGACCTTGTTCTTACCCTTACTCACCTGTTACGGGAATATGGCGTTGTCGGCAAATTCGTTGAGTTTTTCGGATCGGGGATACGTTCGCTGAGTTTGCCTGATAGGGCTACGGTCGCCAATATGGCACCAGAATACGGGGCCACAGTAGGTTTTTTCCCGATCGATGAGCAAACGCTGCACTATCTTGCGCTGACCGGGAGAAAAAGACAACAGATTGATCTTGTCAGATTATATGCTCAGAAACAGGGTCTTTTTTTTACCCATGAAGCACCAGAGCCACTATTTAGTGACACACTTGAACTTGATATGAGCACGGTACATCCAAGCCTAGCCGGTCCTAAACGACCGCAGGACCTCATACCTCTTAATGAGATGGCAAGAAGATTCCATACAACCATAGCTGCTCCAAACAGGAAAGCCGATGGAGAATTAAACCGTGATCCACATTATCATCGATGGTTGGAAGAAGGGGGGAACCACATAGATCGATGTGTACCTGCACCTGAGGATGAGTACATACACAATGAAAAGCACGTTTCTCTTACTCACGGTTCAATTGTTATTGCCGCCATAACTTCCTGTACGAATACATCAAATCCTTCTGTATTAATAGGAGCAGGTCTTTTAGCAAAAAAAGCTGTAGAGCATGGGCTCAAAGTAAAGTCCTTTGTTAAAACAAGTCTGGCTCCTGGCTCCCGTGTGGTCACCGAATATCTTACGGCATCAGGACTTTTGCCCTATCTTGAAGCACTGGGATTCCACCTGGTTGGCTATGGATGTACGACCTGTATAGGAAATAGCGGCCCTCTTGCAGAACATATCGTAAAAGAAGTGAAAGAAAACGACCTTACAGTAGCAGCAGTACTGAGCGGAAATCGAAATTTCGAAGGAAGAATACATCCGCTTGTCAAAGCCAACTATCTGGCATCTCCCCTCTTGGTAGTAGCATATGCTATAGCAGGTACTGTCAGTATTAATCTCACAAACGAACCATTAGGCTATGATCCCAATGGCCTGCCCGTTTATATTCAGGACATTTGGCCAACGCAGGATGAAGTACAGCAGGTTATACATACAACGCTAAATCATGAAATGTTTGCACAGCACTATTCAAAGGTCCTTGAGGGTACACAGCTCTGGTCCAACCTTGATATTCCAGAGGGAAAACTGTATGAATGGGATCCTGACTCAACATACATTCAGGAACCACCTTTTTTTATTGATTTTCCGCTTGATGTAGCAGAAATGGGCGATATTATCGGGGGCCGGGTGCTTGCACTTCTGGGAGATAGCATCACGACAGACCATATTTCTCCTGCAGGGACAATTCCTGCCACTGATCCTGCAGGAGCGTATCTTATTTCACAGGGAATCGATACAAAAGATTTCAACTCGTATGGGTCTCGAAGGGGAAACCATGAAGTGATGGTGCGGGGAACATTTGCTAACATCCGTCTCAGAAACCAACTGGTTACTGGCAGGGAGGGAGGATGGACCATTTACTACCCTACCCGGGAGGAAATGACTATCTATGATGCTGCAATGCGTTACATGAAGAGTACTACTCCGGTCATTGTACTTGCAGGAAAGGAATACGGTACAGGAAGCTCCAGGGATTGGGCTGCCAAAGGGACCTGTCTGCTGGGAGTCAAAGCAGTAATAGCAGAATCTTTTGAGCGCATCCACCGAAGCAATCTTGTGGGAATGGGGGTATTACCGCTGCAATTCAAGGAAGGTGAGAATCCAGACAGGCTTGGGCTCAAAGGAAATGAACGGTATGATATTCTGGGTATTGCCAGCATACAATCCAGAGGAGAGGTAAATGTAGTGGCCAGGGGCGAACATGGATCTGAAACAAGATTTAATGTTACTGTCAGACTGGACTCAGCTCTTGAAGTGAAATATTTCCACAATGGTGGGATATTGCACACATTTTTACGAGAAATGCTCCATCAATAACACCGTTTATGGTATTATCTCAGCCGAATAAGGAAGAACGATTACTCGTTCTCCCTCTTCTAAGAACCGGACTTGCGACTTTCATCACATCCGGCTCAAGCCTTTCATAACCCTTATCGGGCAGCAGTTTACAATTCAATGACATTACGATTTTGAGACTACACTATTCATGCAAAATGAACAATTGTTCATTTTAACTCCAGACGTTTTAGGCTTGCCAGCTATTTTCCGAGCACGCCGTTTATATCTCCGCGCATCGAAATATTCTTTGTCAAGATAGGGATTCATATTACTAAACTCCCAAATGACCGATAGGTCAAATGGGAGTATTTACCATTCCTTCATTTCTATTTATATCATAAATCACATATGGTGTCGTCTTTCCATTTCCAGGTGAAGGAAAATCAAAATATACAGGATGTAATATTATTTGGCGTTATCACCGGATGCTTGTCAGGTCCCAGTCATTTTTTTCCAGGAACTGATAGGCCTTATCAACTGCTTCATATTCTGCCAGGGCCTTGTTGGGTCCACTGCCAGTTATCCCGGGCAGCAATTTACCATCGATGAGCAGACCTAATACAAAATAGTGTGTATTTCCTACTAACTTATCCTCTATAACAGGATATTCGATGGAAGGTGTGACTTTTTTCAATTCCTGGTATTTATGGATAAGCCTATCCTTGGGATTTTTTTGGGTAACCAGTTCGATAATTCGTTTTTCATCTTCAAGAAGATCGGATAGGTTGAGAAAGTCTATTATGAATTTCTTTGCCCGAACAATGGATCGTTCATTATCAAAATAAATTGCCGCAATCAAGGCCTCAATTATATCGTCACCCGGACCGGTACCTGAGCTATTACATTCAACATTCGGATTATCTGTGGAATCGAAAATAAAATCACAGAGGTTATTAGAATTAGCGCAGTCTGACAGATACTGGTTATTTACTACTTCTTGGCGTATCTTTGTCATAACAAATTCGGGTGTCATTTCATGGAATACTTTATTACCTTTAAGCTGGGACCATTTTTCGTATAACAGTTCAGCTGTCACGAAGCATAAAATAGCATCTCCTAAAAATTCAAGAGCCTGGTTGTCCGGGCATTGTGGGTGTTCGTTGGAATAGGCGCGGGTAGTTATTGCTGACGTGCCCAACTGCTTATCATTGAACTGGTATCCTATGATCTTCTCGATCTTACTGAGACTGGGATTATGGTTGTTCATGCCAAAACATCAGCCATATATTATATCATCTGGTGGTGGGGAACTGAGATGATTCAGTATATATTCCATGGGCACAGGAGAAAAACCTAACATCTCTCCCTTGCATTCAGGACATTCCATCTTGAATTTTATAGGAGTAGCAGTTACATCTTCCTCGTAATACGACTCCTGGATATAGGGATTTGGTACTGTTGTGGGTTCCAGCAATTCGTACTGCTTATCCTTTAACAGATCGTAATAAGTAGATTCTTTCGAATAACCGCAATCCTGGCATTCAAGAACGATCTTGTGTGCTATGAATCCTTTTTTATCACTTAATGATATAAGTTCCTCAATCGGGTCGATCATGAAAAACAATAAGTACTTACCATAAATAATATTTGCTAATTATCTTTCAGGTGTTAAGATATTCCTCAATCCTGTCCAGACCTTCCCTGATGTTTTCAAGGCTGTTGGCATATGAGAACCGCAGGTAACCTTGGGCCCCGTCCCCGAAGTCAATGCCCGGAGTCACAGCCACCCCTGCTTCTTCAAGTATACGGCGGCTGAGTTTTAGGGAATCCTCGCTGAACTCCTTTGCATTGGCAAGCACATAAAACGCCCCTGTCGGTTCACTGCCAATCCCGAACCCCATACCCTTTAGCCGCTGCAGGATGTACTTCCTGCGTTTATCGTACGTTGCCACCATTTCCTGTACATAGTCCTGCGGGCCTTCCAGTGCCGCAATGCCTGCATGCTGGACAAAGCTGTTGGCACAGATAAAGAAGTTCTGCTGTATCTTCTGCAGGGGCCTGATGTATTCGGGCGGTGCGATAAGGTAGCCCAGCCGCCACCCGGTCATGGCAAAGAGTTTGGAGAAGCCGTTCAGCACAAAAGCGTTGTCTGTGTATTCAAGGATGGAATGGTCTTTGCCCTTGTAGACCAGGCCCTGGTATATCTCATCGGATATTACAGGAATATCCCCTGCAACTTCGGCCAGTCCCTGCATGGTTTTTGGGTACATGACATGCCCGGTGGGGTTGGCAGGGGAATTGATCAATAATGCCCTGGTACGGGGTGTTATCTTCCGGGCTACTGTATCTGGTGTAAGGCTGAACCCTTCGTCTTCCCTGGTATATACAAAAACAGGCCTGCCGTCCATGTATTCCACGAAATTGGGATATGCTGAATAATAGGGATTGGACATCACGACCTCATCCCCCTGATCCAGCAGGGCCATGAACAGCATCAGCAGGGCCGGGCTGGTGCCTGATGTGATGATGACCTGCCCGCTACTCAAGTCGAGGTTGAACTTTTGGTTGTAGTATCCGGCAACTGATTCTCTTAGCTGGAGCAGTCCCATGCTGTGGGTGTACCTGGTCTCGCCTGCCTTTATTGCTTCATAGGCAGCTTCGCTGATATGGGAAGCGGTGGGAAAGTCGGGTATACCTACTTCGAGATGGACAATATCCCTTCCTGCGCGTTCCAGTTCTTCTGCCCTTTCCAGTACTTCCATTACATAGAATGGCGGTATCCTTGCGGCTTTTTTTGAGAATTTATTCATTTGTGTGATGATTTTGTCGTTTATAGTCGATAAATTTTGCAGATTTTATCGTGTATATACGATAAAATCACTTAATGTTTACATACTGAATGAATATAAATTAAACTGTGCAGACGGTGTCTGCACAATCTCAATGATCAAGTCGCTGCTTACAATATTCAGCAAATATCAATACCTAGCCCCATCCAGCGCCTCATTCACCAGCCCGTCAATCCTTGCCAGCCGCCTGTCGGTCCTGCGAACATAGATTGTGTTTGACAGAGCCAAATTTCTTCCTCATCGTCGATACCTTACCGAACAGCGGCTTTAAATTCCCGGCCTTCACCCTGTACTGCCCCTTCAACTGCTTAACCAGCAGTTCACTGTCGCTATAATGCTCCACATGATCCTTGCAGTAGCGCACCGCCCGCTCCAGTGCCGCAATAAGCGCCCGGTATTCTGCTTCGTTGTTAGTGCTCTTCCCGATATATTCAGACTTATCCTTTATGGCATTCAAGTCGGTATCATATATCCCCAATCCTGTAGTATTCCGACACATTTATACAGAATAAAATTCTATATATCTACCAC
>PYCK01000072.1 GCA_009649835.1 Candidatus Methanocomedens sp.
TGTCATTACAATGTCATAATCAGGATTCAATTAGTACCCTGGTGCTGAAGCATTCACTTTAGCCCATTCATATATTCCAGTTTCAAAATCTTCAGATTGTGCCATTATAAATCACTACTATTTTCTCAGTCATTTTCAGCTTATTTTTTATGACAGTTAATCTCATTGTACAAACCCGGCTATTCGCTCACCCAATTGTAGGCAGGCTGCTATTCCCTCCTCATCGGGCCGATATCGTATCTGCAACCCTGGCTCGATCAACTCAAATCCAGCCATTTCCAGTTCCTTTTCCACTGCTTTTACAGCACCGCCACCCCAGCCATATGACCCGAAGGCCACAGCTTGCTTGCCTTTAGGGTGCAATCCTTTAAGGTATGTTAAGAGTTCGCTAACGGATGGAAATATACCATTGTTCAGGGTAGGAGAACCCACAATGATCACAGGTGCTTCCAGTACCTCTGTTATTATACTGCTCAGATCGTTCTTTCTAATGTTTAATAATTTTACTTCTACTCCAGCCGCTTTTATGCCTTCCAGTATCGAGTTTGCCATGATATGGGTACTTCCCCACATAGTATCATAGATGATCAGCACTTTCTTATTAGTCTCACCTCTGGCCCAGCGCCCATAGGCTTCTATTATCTTTGCCGGATCCTGCCTCCAGATAATGCCGTGGCCAGGTGCGATCATATTGATATCAATGCCCAGTTCTTTCACAGTGTCAATGTATTTCAGGATGACCCGGCCAAAAGGCATCAGGATATTTGCATAATATTCAGCAGCCTCTGCCATTACGTCCTCCACTTCATCATCAAAAGGCTTTGAAGTGGCAATATGCTGCCCGAAAGCATCACTGGACAGCAGTATCTTATCTTCTTTAATGTAGGTGTGCATACTATCAGGCCAGTGCAGCATGGTGGCTTCGATAAACATCAGGGTCTTGCTGCCCAGGCTTAATTCAGAACCTGTTTTAACGACCTCAATATCCCAGTCCTCGCAGCCGTAGGCCTTATAGTGCAGATGCAGACCATCCTTTCCATTCTTTGAGCAGTATATCGTTGCGTCGGGCGCTGCTGTCATAATTGCCGGAAGTGATCCGGAATGGTCCATCTCAACATGGTTTACAATTACATGGTCGATCTTTGCAGGATCTACTATCTGGCTTATCCGTTTGAGCATCTCGGCTGAGAACTCAGCTTTTACAGTATCCACAAGCGTAATTTTTTCATCAACTATCAGGTATGCATTATACGTGGTCCCTTTTGGGGTTACATAGCCATGAAAATCCCTCAGGTTCCAGTCTATCACACCTACCCAGTATACACCCCGGGCCAGTTCCAGCGGTTCTACTTTATCTGTCAATTATAACGCCCCGTATTCTACGTTTCCATTCGAAACTGTGTTGCAGCATCGATAAAACCGTCAATGAGTTCCACATGTCCGTGTTCAAAAGATGCCATCATATCAAAGAACTCCTTCTGTTGGGAATTGTGTGTCCATACAGCAAGTTCTTTGTAAAAATTCTCGTTCTTTTGCTCAAACCGTAGAGCATTCATCAGCACATCCAGCTCACCCGGTTTTTCCTGTGTAAACTCACTGGCAAAGGACTGAGTAAAATCCGGTGGGGCAGCCTCATTGAAACCAGATGAATGCCCGGTTTTTAGAAAATCATTGAGATATTCTATATGCCTGCCCTCTTCTGCTGCCAGGTATTCGAATAGTTCCTTTGCAGCTATACCAGTTGAAGTCCCTGCTTTCTCAAGATAAAATTTATGTCCCTGCTGTTCAATCGTAAGTGCGGTATTCACTGCATCCTCAAGGGTTGCAATATTATCAATTGATGCTCCAAGCTCTATCATTATATCTCTCGACATGCCTATCACCCGATTATCACTCAACTATCAACAATACTTATCCGGATTCTTATCGAATTCCACTTTGCAGCCAGGGGCACAGAAATAATATTTCTTCCCCTTGTATTCGGAAGTGTGCTGTGCTGTTGATTCATCCACTTCCATTTTACATATAGGATCTATTGCCATTTCACATCACCTCTATAGTTGAACTACTCTCTCTACAGTCCTATTATATCATAGATATCCTCAGGACTTTTCAATACTGTGATATTCTCCATCTGCGCAAGTCTTTCGGAATTGGAAACATCTACATTGCGCATCTTGAGCTCAAGCTTCCTTCCGGTAGGAGTTGTTGTTTTGACAGTACCTTTGACCTGATCGACTGGCAGTATATATATAGGAGTATCTCCTTTTGCGGTCTGGGATACCGTATTTGTTACCAGGCTGTCTGCAATTCCATTGACGATCTTTGCCACAGTATTTGCTGTTGCAGGTGCTATCAGCAGCAGGTCGTAGTACCCTACCTGAAGCGGACCGGCAATGAAAGGCGAATTAGGCCCGGCATCTGTCTTGAAATTGTTAAAATCACGCTGGATTTCGTTCCATATGCGGTACCATTTCAATACTGTTTCGCCTTCTTTTGACAGGAATACCATAAATTCAAGGTCTGTCTTTTTCTTAATATCGACCATGACATCATATGTCTCTCGTATCATGTCACCTGAACCGGTAATTCCCCATGCTATTCTTTTCATGTCCTCACCTGTCAATTAATAATTCTTTCCCCACAGCTCGAAATATGCCCTTTCATGAGCACATGCCGGACACTCCTCAGGTGCCTCTGTACCTTCATGGATATATCCGCAGTTGCGGCATTTCCATTTTACGACAGTGTCCCGCTTAAACACCATGTCCTGTTCAATATTCTCGATCAGTGCACGGTAGCGCTCTTCGTGTGCTTTCTCAGCCACAGCGATATTTCTGAAAACCTCGGCAATTTCCGAAAAACCTTCTTTTTCTGCTACATCGGCAAATTCCGGATACATCGTTGTATGTTCATAATTCTCGCCATCGGCTGCAGCCTCAAGGTTTGGTACTGTATCACCTATTATACCTGCTGGAAATGAACCGGTAATTTCCACCGCTCCGCCTTCGAGGAATTTGAATAACCTTTCAGCATGTTCCTTTTCATTATCAGCAGTCTCTATGAAGATGGCTGATATCTGTTCATATCCGGCCTTTTTCGCTGCTGATGCGAAAAATGTATAGCGGTTCCTTGCCTGCGATTCTCCCGCAAAAGCGGTCAAAAGGTTCTTTTCGGTCTGCGTTGCTTTTATACTTGTCATAATTCATACCTCCCGTGTATATTCGAATTAATGATAGTATTCTATAGCTAATATAATCTTATTTGTAATTAATATTGCTTAAAATTAACATAAACAAAATCCTAATTTCGGTCAGATTTACTTGAGTATATAATCCTACACTTTATATACTACCAGAAAATATTAAACAAATCCGGTTGCTCTTATTGATAGGTGAAATTATGAAGGATGATATATACGATATTGATTACCCTTGTAAACGTCTGAAAGTGATCTTGAACCAGATCGTGCCCGGTATTGTGGTAAGGTGGAAAGAGATAAAGATGGATAAGGATGAGATCAATAAAAACTTTGGCAACAGGCGCAGACGGGCATACGAACTGCTGGAAAAGTGCCGCTCAGATGATTATACACCTGAAGTTATCGAGGAAAAATTCAGATGGGCCTATAAAGAATTAAAACTGGAATATCCTTTTACTGAGGAGCTTCAGGATGATCAGGCAGAGTAAAATATTGGCGGACAGGATAGAAAATCGTGATGCTGAGTATTAAAATCACCTCTCAACATCCTCAATATAATCCCTTACACAATGCATATCACACACCATACACCTCCCATCCTCATAAACCACCTTTGGTCCCGGTATCGTAGAAAACCTCCTGTGTATATCTTGTCACCCAAGCATCCATCCCTACTTCACACCAAGAGCCCGCTGGAATAGTCGAAAAGCCCCTGCCAGCCCCCGCACCACAAGGGCGGCGGGAAAGCCGAAGAATGGAGGGGGGCTGGAATCAATTCAATAC